>CAKPKI010000042.1 GCA_934167135.1 uncultured Clostridia bacterium | reverse complement strand
GTAATAGACCATATTTGCCTAGGGAAAAAGAAGATATGGGAGAATACTTTGATGATATTGAAAAAACAAAATGCGGAATTGTTTCTCTTTGGGCTGTAGAAGGTCGTAGTAATCTTTCTTTTAATGATAGATTAAAACTAGAACAATATTATTCTTATAACCAGTCTTTATCAATGGATTTTAAAATATTTTTTAGAGTTTTTAAAGTAGTATTATTAAAAAAAGGTGCAAAATAATATAGTTTATTAATGCTAATAAATTATGAAAAGATTAATTTTTAAATATGGTATAAATTATACAATAATGGATAGTTTAAATATTTGATCATTGCATTGTATAGTGCAATGATTTTTTAAGGAGAAGTGAATTTTGTGGTAGATAATGATCCAATAAGGGTAGCACAGATTATAGGAAAATGGATTGGTGGAGGAGTAGAGTCTGTTGTAATGAATTACTATAGACATATAGATAAATCTAAAATACAATTTGACTTTATATGTGATGATGATTCTACAAATATTCCATATGAAGAAATAGAAAAACTAGGTGGTAAAGTTATATTAATTCCACCATATCAAAAAGTTTTTAAGTATCATAATAGACTAAAAAAAGTATTAAAAGAAGGAAATTATAAAATTGTACATTCTCATATTAATACATTGTCTGTTTTTAGTTTATTCGCAGCAAAGTGTGCTGGTGTTCCAGTAAGAATTGCACATAGTCATAGTACAACTAATAAAAAAGAAAAAAAGAAAAATTCATTAAAACAAACATTAAGACCATTTAGTAAAGTTTTTGCTACTGATTATATGTGTTGTAGTGAATTGGCTGGAAGATGGTTATTTGGAAACAAAGAATATGACAATGGGAATGTTTATCTTTTAAACAATGCAATTGATTTAGATAAATTTAAATATGATGAAGAAAAAAGAAAAAAGAAAAGAAAAGAATTAAATATAGAAGATGATACTCTAGTAATTGGTCATGTTGGTAGATTTGTTGAACAAAAAAATCATAGATTTTTAATTGATATATTTAATGAAGTACATAAACAAAAAGAAAATTCTATTTTATTACTTGCAGGACAAGGACCTTTAATGGAAGAAATGAAAGAAAAAGTTAAAATATTAGGAATAGAAGATAGTGTTAATTTTTTAGGGCAAAGAAATGATATAAATGAATTATATCAAGTAATGGATTTGTTTTTGTTTCCAAGTTTGTATGAAGGATTGGGTATGGTAGCAGTTGAAGCACAAGTTTCTGGACTTCCATGTGTTGTTTCAACAGAAATACCTAAAATTGCAAAGGTAACTAAAAAAATAACTTTCATAAATTTAGAAAATAAAATAGAAATATGGACTGAAATTATATTTAAGTATTTAAAAAATATAAATAGAAAAAATATTAATTTTACAGATGGAATAAAAAAATATGACATTATAAAAGAAACTACAAAATTTGAAAAAAAATATTTAAATTCATATAAAAGGAATGAGATTAAAAATGGACAAAACTAAAGAAAAAAATGGATTTTTATTTAATGTGTTATTAATTACTATATTTTTTAATATTTGGTTTCCAAAGGCAGGTATTAAATTATCTGGGATACCATTAACTGTTGGAAATGTGTTTTTGGCAATTACTTTTTTCTTTTGGACTATGAAAAAAGTAATGAATAGACGCATGAAAATAAATAAGAGTGGTTATATACTAATTATATTAATGCTATATTCTCTTATTAAGTATTTACTTATAGGAGGATTTGTCAAAAATATTGGTTATATTATTCCGTTGGTAGTATATCCATTAATGTTTATAATTGCTTATGATACAATTGATACAAAAGAAAAACTGCAAAAAGTAATTAAAGTTATTTGCTTCGGTTTCTTTTTTATATGTATTTATGCTTTATTACAATATGTTTTTGGAATAGAAAAGATTTGCGTTCCAGGATTGACCGTTAATTTGTCTGATTATACAACATATGGTGCAAATTGGTATTTACAAAAAAATAATAATAATAGTTCTGGAATAGGAACAAAAATAATAAGTACATTTCAAAATGGAAACTTATATGGAGTAAATGCTTTACTTATCTATCCAATTGTTTATGGATATTTAAAGAAAGAAAATAGAAGCTTTTTAATGTATGTATCACTAGCATTGTTTGTAATTTGCGTTTTTCTTTCACTTTCAAGATCATGCTGGTTAGGAATAGTTCTATTTATGTTGTTTGGAATATTTTTAGAAAGTGAAAAAAATAAAAATAGTTTATATAGAAAAGCAATAATTATTTTAATGTGCTTGGTTTTAGTGGAAGTATCATTTAAGTATTTTCCATCAATTGCTGCAAGATTTAGTTCAATGGACAAGTCAAGTATAATGTCAATGAGTGGAAGAACTGAAGGACTGACTGAAGTATTAAATAATTTTTCACAATATAAATATATTTTTATATGGTTTATTGGTTCAAATGGATTTATTGAAAATGTAGGATTAGCATATGAAATGACTCCATTGGCGTTATTAGTACAAGTAGGAATTATTGGAATAGTGTTATTTTATGGAACACTGTATCAGGTTTGGAAACGAATGAACAAAAAAAAGTGGTTACAAAATGCTGTAAAATTATCAATATTTATATGGACAATAGTAGGATGTATAGAAGGAGCATTTTGGCTTCCACCAACAGCATTAAATATATTTTTAATATTAGCACTTGGATTGGTAGATCAAAAAGTAATGGATACATCTAAAGGAGAGTAATTAATATGGAAAAAATAGCAATAATTACATCTGGATTTTTACCTGTTCCAGCAAGTAAAGGTGGAGCAGTAGAAAATATAGTTGTTAATTTATTAAACGAAAACGAAAAAAATAATAAAATGGAATTTAATATAATTTCAATATTTGATGATATTTCATATAATGAGTCAAAAAAATATAGTAAATCTAAATTTAATTTTATAAAAGTAAATTTTTTAGTAAAATTTTTAGATAAAATAACATTTTTAATAGCCAAAAAAATATTAAAGAAAGAGAATAGCCAAAGTTATAGATACATTTTTCAAAGACTTTATTATCTAAATAAATGTAGCAAAATATTAAAGAAAAATGATTTTGATAAAGTTATTCTGGAAAATCATCCAACACAATATTTGGCATTAAAATGGAGAAAAAATTATTTGAAATATTCTGGAAGATATTATTATCATTGTCATAATGAATTTCCAGGTACATATGGCTGTTCTGAAATTATAAAAAGTACGAAAAAAATTATATGTGTTAGTAATTTTATAGCAAATAGCATTGCAAATTTAATGAACATGCCTAGTGATAAATTTATTGTTTTAAGAAACTGTATTGATGTTAAAAGATTTTCAAATGAATTGAATTTTGATGAAAAAAGGAAATTAAAAGAAAAGTATGGTATAAAAGACAATGAAAAAATACTATTGTTTACAGGTAGAATTACTCCAGAAAAGGGCGTTAAAGAATTAGTAGAATCTCTAAAAAATGTAAGTAATCAAAATTATAAATTATTAATACTTGGTTCTGCATTAAATGAACTTAAAACAAAAACAAAATATCAAGAAGAAATAGAGAATATTGTACAAACAATTTCAAGTAAAGTAATTTTTACAGGTTTTATAAAATATGAAGAAATCAACAAGTTTTATTCAATTGCTAATATTGCTGTTTTACCATCAATTTGGGATGACCCAGCACCTTTGACAGTTATAGAATCATTGGTAAGTGGTTTGCCTATTATAACAACAAATTCTGGTGGAATACCAGAATATGCAACCAATGGTTCAGCAATAATCATAGAAAGAAACAAAGATTTAGTTGAGAATTTAAGTAAAAATATTAATTTGCTATTAAATGATGAAGCAAAATTAAAAGAAATGTCAATTTCTTCTAAAAAAGTATCTAAAGACTTAACATTAAATAATTATTATAATAACTTTATTGATATTATGAAGAAAGGATAATTACATGGAAAATATAACTTTAATAATGGGAAGTGTTTTTCCCGTGCCTGCTGTTAAAGGTGGAGCAGTAGAAAACTTAATCGAAAATATAGCAAAAGCACAAGAAAAAGAAAAAAAAGTTAATTTAAATATAATTTGTGCATACGAGTTTAATGCTGAAAAAATTGCAAAAGAAAAATTTAAAAATACCAACTTTAATTATATTAAAGTTGGTAAAATAAACAAATTTATAGACCAATGTATTTCTTTTGTTGCTACAAAGATTTTTCATAAAAAAAATGTTATGGCATATAGTTATATATTTCAAAGATTAGGATATTATAGAAAAATATCTAGTTTATTGCATAAAAAAGACTTTGGTAAAATTATTTTGGAGAATAGTACGGGATTATATTTAGCATTAAAGTGGAAAAAAAATTATTTAAAGTATGAAGGAAGATATTATTATCATTGCCATAATAAAGTAAATATGGATTTTGGATGTATAGATATAATTGAAAAAACAAACAAATTTATTTCTGTTAGTGATTATATGGGAAAAGATTTGAAAAATTTTTCTGATAGGATAAAAAATAAGAAATTTTTGACTTTAAAAAATATAATCGACTATGAAAAATTTGAAAAAAATATTACTGAAACAGAAAAAAATATCCTAAAAAATAAATATCATATTGATAGCAACGAAAAAGTAATAATATTTGTTGGTAGATTAACAGAAGAAAAAGGCATAAAACAATTATTAATGGCAATTAATTATGTTACATATAAAAATTTCAAATTATTAATTGTCGGTAGTTATTTTTTTAATACAAAAGTAAAAAGTGATTTTGAAAAAGAATTAGATGAGTTAGTAAATAAAAACAAAGAAAGAATAATATTTACTGGTTATATTAATTATAATGAAATATATCAATTATATAAGATTTCTGATTTTGCAGTTTTACCATCAATGTGGGACGAACCAGCTGGATTAACAATACAAGAAGCAGAAGCATGTGGATTGCCAGTTATTACTACAAATTCCGGTGGAATTCCTGAATATGTTATAAATGGTTCATCTATAATAATTAAAAAAGATGAAAACATTGTTGAAAATTTAAAAACAGAAATTGAAAATTTATTGGATGACGAAAAAAAAATAAAGGAGATGTCAAATAAATCATTAGAAATAATTGATGATTTAGATATATGTAAATATTATAATAATTTAATAAAAATAGTGGAGGAATAAAATGGACTTTTTAACTATAACATGCCATAGTGCCTACAATTATGGAGCAGTATTGCAAACATATGGATTATATAAATATTTAAAAGACTGTGGATTTGATGGAAAAATAATAGATTATCAGCCAAATTATTTTAATAAGCCTAAAACAAACAATCTATTAAAAAAAATGATAAGACCTATAATAAGATATCCTGATTTTAAAAAAGGGAAAATTTATAGATAATAATTTGAGACTAACGCCAAGAATGAAAAACATGGATGATTTAAAAAACAAATTAGAAAATGCGAGGGTTTACATTACTGGAAGTGATCAAGTTTGGAATTGTTCCAAAGGAGAAGTAGGAAATGATGACGCTTTTTTTCTTGGATTTGTTAATAGAGATAATGATTGTAAGAAGGTGTCCTATGCAGCAAGCATTGCAATGAATGAATTACCTGATAATCAAAAAGATAGATATAAAAAATTATTAAGTGATTTTGATAACATATCTGTAAGGGAAAAAACAGGAGTTAATATCATTAATAATTTAGGGATAACTAATGTTGAACAGGTATTAGATCCTGTATATTTATTAGAAACAAAAGATTGGATTGAACTTATAAATCATAGTAAATTAATAGAGAAACTAAAGAAAGAGAAATATATATTAGTATATGGATTTTTACAACAAAAAAATGTTTATGATTATGCAGAAAAATTAGCAAAAAGAAATAAATGCAATGTTTACAATGTTAATACATTGATAGAAGACTACAAACTAAAAACAGATAAATATTTTTGGAATGTAACACCAGAGGATTTCCTTGCATTAATATATTATGCTGATTCAGTTGTAACTAATTCATTCCATGGTTTATCATTTTCAATTATTTTTAAAAAAAGTTTTCACCTATTTGGAAAAAACGGAAATTCTAGTTCTAGAATGTTTGATATGGTTGATTCTATTGGATTATCTAATAGAATTGTTAGAAATGATGAATTACTTCCTAATAATTTTAGTTATGATAATGCAGAGAAAGAATTAAAATCAAAAATATCAAATTCAAAAGAGTTTCTAAAGCAAGCATTTAATAAAAGTGAGGAAACAAAATAATGGAAAAGAAGAAAAAACTTTTATTAAATACGGTAATAATAGGAATAGGAAAATTTAGCAGCCAAATAATTGTATTTTTAATGTTACCTTTATATACATCGCATCTTTCAACTGGTGAATATGGAACTTATGACTCTTTAATAGCAATCGCTACTTTTTTAACACCATTTATAACTATGTTGTTTGAAGAATCAATGTTTAGATATTTAATTGAGTATAGAAATAGTGAGAAAAAATCAAAAGTTATATCTAATACTCTGATATTTTGCATATTAAGTTTAATATGTTTTAGCATTTTATATTTTATATTTTGCTTATTTGTTGATTTTGAATATAAAGAATACTTTATAGTTTATATAATTTTTAATGTACTTTATTCAATTTCAAATGCAGTTGCAAGAGGTTTGGGAAAAATAAAAGAATATTCTATATCAAATTTCGTTGCGAATGTTCTTATGGTGGTATTTAATTTAATATCAATATTAATATTAAAATTGGGCGTTCCAGGATTATTTATATCTTATTCTATGGGAATATTTTTCGCAATTTTATTTGTTGCTATGAAATTAAATATAAAAGAATATTTTTCTATAAAAAATTTCGATAAAAAACTTTTTGTAGATATGTTTAAATATTCGATTCCACTAGTTCCAAATAGTATTTCTTGGAGTATTATAAATGTATCTGACAGAGTGATGTTAACTTATATGTGTTCTTCAAGTATTAATGGTATTTATTCGGTATCAAATAAGTTTCCTCAGGCTATGGGAAGTGTATATAATTTCTTTTCAATAGCATGGAAGGAATCTGCTTCAGTAGAATTAGGTGATAATAAATACTATACGGAAATTTTTGAAAAAATAATCAAATTATTGTTAATAGTGGCAACATTAATATTGTTATTTTTACCATGGGTATATGGAATTTTTGTAAGTGAGTCATTTATAGATTCATTTTATTATGTTCCAATACTATTAATTGCAATGATGTTTTCAAATATTTCAGAATTTTATAGTGGAATTTTAATTGCATATAAGAATACCAAATTAATAGGATTGACAACTATTTCTTCTGCAGTAATAAATATATTGATAAATTTAATTTTAATGAAGAAATTTGGAATATTAGCTGCATCGATTTCTACTCTAGTTTCAACATTATTTATATGTATATTAAGAAAAAATATAATTAAAAAATATGTAGAAATAAAAATAGAATACTCCAAAACATGGATATATATTATTTTACTACTAGTTGCTATCGGAACTTACTATTTAAATAATAATCTAATTAGAGCAATAATAAATATTGTTTATAGTTGTTTATTAATTGTTTTAAATAAAAGCGTAATAAATATGATGTTTGCTTTTATGAAGAAGGAGAGAAAGAAAATTGGGCAAAAGTAAAGAAAGTGTATTTAAAAATAAATCAGAATGTTGTGGTTGTGGGGCTTGTGTTAATATTTGCCCCAGAAAAGCAATAGAGTTATGTGAGGATGAATATGGATATGTATATCCAAAAATAAACAAAGAAAAATGTATTGGTTGTAATTTATGCGAGAAAGTATGTTTATACAAAAATGAAAATAACTTGAATAAGAACAAAATATGTTTTGCAGCAGTAGCTCAAGATGATAATATAACTTTAAATTCAGCATCAGGTGGACTATTTTATATCATTGCAAAAGAATGCCTAAAAAAAGACTTTGTTTGCTATGGTTGTGAGATGAAGTTCGTGAAATCTAAGCCTATTGTAAAACATAGTAGAATAGATAATTTAAGTGATTTAAAAAAATTGCAAGGTTCAAAATATGTTCAAAGTGACACCTCTACAACTTTTACTGAAGTTAAGAATGATTTGAATAATGAAAAAAAAGTATTATTTTCTGGTACACCATGTCAAGTAGCATCTTTAAAGAATTATCTAACTGCATTAAAAATTAGCAACATAAAAAATTTATATACAATTGATTTGATATGTCATGGAGTACCATCTAAATCAATGTTTGATGATTATATTGAGAGTATTTATAAAGGATATAATAAATGTAATTTTAAATTTAGAGATAAGACTGAAGGCTGGGGCTTGTTAGGAAAAATCGAATTAGAAAAAAACAATAAAATTTCTAATAAAAAAATATACCCAAAATTATCTTCATATTATACATTATTTTTAAATACAGAAATATTTAGAGAGTCATGCTATAATTGTAAATTTTCCAACAAAGATAGGGTAGGAGATATTACATTGGGAGATTATTGGGGCTTTGAAAAATTATATCCAGAACTTGTAAAAAATGATGAACACTTTTCAAAAAGTAAAGGAATATCATGTTTAATTCTAAATACAGACAATGGATATGAATTACTGGATTTAATAAAAGATTATACTTATTTGAAAGAAACACCATATGATAATATAATTAAATATAATCAAAATTTAATTAAGTCTAGTATAAAAGGAAAAAATAGAGATAGTGTTTTAGAAATGTATAAAGATAGTAAAGATTTTAGTAATATAAATAAATGGTATAAAAAAAGTTTAGGTTATAAATATTTTATTTATAAATTGTGGTTTATATTGCCACCCAAAATTCGAAATATAATCAAAAGAAAATAATGATGGAAGAAGTTAGGCTAGCGAGACAGACTTCTTCTTTTTTTTGACAAAAAAATTGAAAAAAATTTCCGTAAAATGATGGGATTTGTAGAAAATAAGTTTATAATATATCCCAAGTAGTAGCAATGTCATAATGGTGGCTAGTTGATATATGTATTATAAATATATTTAAAGAATAAAAAGAAATAAAATTTAATATTAAGAGTTACAAAGGACAAATAAATTCTTTTGTGATAGCTCTTATAAAACATTAGCTCTACATAAGGGAGGATATTCGCCTTATGAGAGTTTTTAACTATGTTAAAATTTTATTTTGCTTTATTTATATTGAATATTCGTGGGATAAATACCCTCAAAAAATAAATAATTTTGATGTTAAAGTCAGTTGTAAAGACAAAAACATTTTTACGACTGGCTTTTTTCTTTGGCGAAAAATGTCGTTTTTTAGGTGTAGAAGTCCACCTATTCCAATCAATTTAAAAAATTTAGATTGATTGGAGGAATAAAGGTGAATAGACCTAAAAGAAAGAAAAGTAAAGATAATCCATATACATTATTAGTAATTAATAATAAATACTATGTTGAATTTAAAGATGTAAAAAATATATTGAATACTGTAGAAGTTACAGAAGAACAATTTGAAGCTTTTAATGAATTTGAACTAGAAGATAAATCTCAAATGAATAAAGATGAAAGACATAAAGAAAGATCAGAAGTGTATGAAGAAACATTATATAAAAGAGCAAATCTTATTTATGGTAGTGTTGAAGATGACTTTATAAAAAAATCTAGGTATGAAGATTTAATGAAAGCAATTAATGAATTACCAAAAATTATAAAAAGAAGAATTAAAATGTTTTATTTTGAAGAATTAACAACTTCTCAAATAGTAACATTAGAGCATTGTTCAGATAGAATGATTCGCAAATCATTAGAACAAGGAAGAAATAAAATTAAATGTTATTTTGAAAAAAATAAATTAATTTTAAAAAATAGGTTCCGATTTCTGATTTAAGTGAGGAAACAATTGAAAGGAATAAAGTCCTTTCAAAGTTCCTCGCTTTTATTTTTAAAGCTAAGAAACTTTATGATCTTTGAAAATTTTATATACATTCATCAAATACATTCCTATTATTAAAAGCACATTAATAAATACGCATGTCGATTAATATTTGATTATAAAATTAGGTTGCTCCTAATATGCAAAGATTAATAATAGTAATAATGATACTCCTGCCTAGCAACAGACTCACGCAATGGGGGCAGGCTTGTGAGAACTACAAAAGAGTGAAATTCTCGTTGAATTGAAGTAGCTTTCAATCGTTTGATGATTTCCCAGTGTTAAGGGGTTCAAGGAAAAATATTAACAATAATAAATATAATGAAATCAATAAAGGTCAAATTATGTGATGATTGAGGAAGATATAAAGAAAACATTAGAAATTATAGAAAAATGCTATAAGAGTAATGCAATAAGAAATGAAATTGAGAAAATTGAAATCTATAATCTAGATAAATTGGGAAATGATATAAGTATAAACTTCAACTTTCCTTTAACAATTATTGTAGGAAAGAATGGTACAGGAAAAACAACAATAATGAGAGCAATAAAATTACTCGAAAATAATACGAAAAATGAGTTTTTTCATATTATATTGGAAAGTGGAAATTTTAATGGAACAAAAATAAAATTTAAACTATCTAATAACGAGATAATATATGAATGCGAAAATGAAGAACTTTGGAATATAAATGAAGATATTAAAAAGAAATTGAATTTGAAATATATTCAAACAAAAAGTATGATAGGTGCCATTGATAAGGGATTAATGTATGACAATATAAGTGTAAGAAATAATAGAGATGATGTTAAATATATAAAGAGACAAACAAGAAAGATAATTCAAAATACACAAACTAAATCATCTAAAAAACGATGTGTTTTTTTAAATGCAGAAGAATTAGAAAATGTTAACTATATTTTGCAGAGAAACTTTAAAACAATAGAAATAATAAAACATAGATATTACAATGGAACATTTGGAGTTACTGTTATTTTTGAGGAAAATAGTAACAAATATGTTGAATATAATGCAGGAAGTGGAGAGTTTGTCATTGCACGTATGATTTTTGAAATAGGAAAAATGCCTGAAAATAGTGTAATCTTATTAGATGAACCAGAAGTATCACTACATCCAGGTGCTCAAAAAAGATTTATGAACTATATCTTGAAGCAAATTAAAACAAAGAAACTTCAAGTTATAATTACAACGCATTCTACTATTATTGTAGAAAATATGCCTACTTCTGCAATAAAATGCTTAAAAAGAAACAATGAAAATAATATAATAATAGAAGAAGAGGTCTTTTATAAAAATGCTTTTTTAGAATTGGAATATAATAGTGTAGGACAAAAATTTATTATTGTTGAAGATAAGTTGGCAAAGAAAATAATTAATAAGATAATCGATATTGAAAAATTGAATGAGTTAGTGCGAGTTGATTATTACCCAGGTGGAGCATCCAATATAAAGAGTGGCACAATTTTGACATATTCAAAAACCAATATTGATAATCATTATATAATATTTGATGGAGATCAAAAAATGAAGGAAATACAGGATTTATCATTAATACCCGAAAAAGATATAACAATAGAATATTTAACAAATATATTGAAAAAAAGTGTAGGAATTAAAAATTTAAATTTCGGGATTGATGGAAATTCAAAGAAAAAGACATGTAACGATGAGCAAAAATTAATATTAATGAAAAGATATATTGAATATTATAAGAGATTTGTAGATTATTTACCTGGAAAAATACCAGAAGATATAATTTATAACAGAAATAGATTGAATACATTATTTGGAGAGAAAATAAAAGATTTCCATGAATCTGCAAATAATAAAGAAAATTTAAAGCAAATTAGTGATAAAACTGGATATGGATATGAGGCATTAGAAGATGATTTAATTTACTATTTTGGTGAACAAAAAAATGAAGAATATAAGTACATATTAAATATTATAAAAAAAATAATTGAAAAATGAAAAATATAAAAAGTGATTATATATGGATGTATAGTTTGAAAATTAAAAAATAAAATTATATAACTACGAAATAAGAATTGCGAAATGAATCAATAAAAAAGCCTTCAAGAATAAATTTTTTTAAGTTAAAATTGTAAATCATCATCATCATTGCAATAATAATTTGTTTTATATATGCTTGTACAGATGAATATCATCAAACATTTGTTAATGGTAGAACAGGTCAATTTACAGATACTCTTATAGATACATTTGGAGGAATAATTAGTTGTATGATATATAAAGTATTTAATAAATTTTTAAATAAAAAGAAATTAAAGACAAGTACATAAATATACTACAAAATGAATATAATATACCGAGGGATTTTAAAAATCCAATAAAAACAGAAAGAGAGAAGATAATGTTTATAGGTATATTAATTGGATACATAATTGGAGCCATAACAACACTTTTTATATATGCATGTATTATTATTAGTGGACGAGCTGATAATGAAATTTATAGTAAAGAAAAAGGAAGTGAATTTCATAAAGAGTAATTGAGTTTATTTTTATAAAAACAAGTTACTATATAATGGTTTTGATAAAATTTTCAAAAGAAATCCTTGAAATATAAGCTTTTCATTACATTCCTCGGCTTATTACAAAATTTAAGAAATTCTAAATTGTTTTATGGGTCCTTTCCACTATCGTGAACTCTTACCATAAAACTGCATAGAATTTCTAAAA
>CAKPKI010000041.1 GCA_934167135.1 uncultured Clostridia bacterium | reverse complement strand
GTATTGTACAGAATGATGCTTTTCCCATAATTCTTTTTGCAATTATTCTTCCTGCTACTGTTACATCTTTATTTTCAAATTCTTCATAATTTGATTTTATTTCTCCAGCTGTGTTTGTTCTATTAAATTTTGTTATTTCAAATGGATCTTTTCCTTGTTCTTGTAATTCTTTTAATTTATCTTTTCTTATTTGTATTAAATGATTTTCATCTAATTCTACTTCTTGATTTTGATTTTTATTTTCTTGCATTTTTATTCTCTCCTTCTTTCTCATATATACAAAAGTATTATAATTTATTTTAAATCAAAAATCAAGCATTTATGTAAAATAACGAAAAAAAAGATGAACCATAGTAGTCCATCTTTAATTATATATATTCTATTAAGCTTCTGGCTCAATTAAACCATAATTTTTTCCATCTTTTAATTTATGAATTACATTAACCTTAGAAGTTTCAACATTAACAAATGCTAAAAACATTTGTGTTGGTCTTTCTTGTAACTTTAATTTTGCATCTTCTGGTGTCATTGGTTTAATATCATAATATTCTGTTTTTAATATTTCATCTGTTACTTCATGTGTTGGCATTTCAACATCTAGTGATTTTAAACTAGCTTCTTTCATCATTTTATCTTTTTTTGTTTTTGCTTTTCTAATTTGACCTTCTAATATATCTATATCTTTATCTATAGATGCATATAAATCTTTGTCTTCTGTAACAGCTCTAAACATTTCTCCACTTGCTGATACTTTAATTTCTGCAATTTGTATATTTTTTTCCACTTTTAATGTTACATCAGCTTCTGCATTGTCAAAATATTTTGCTATTCTTTCCATTTTCTTTTCTACATAATCGTTTATTGCTTCTGTTACCTTTAGTTCCTTTCCTGTTATTTTTATTTGCATAAAAATCGCTCCTCTCTTTTCGTTATATTTTTTAGTATATTTTTATTATACCTTTTATTCCTATTTTTAGCAAGGTTTTGTTGAAATTTTCTTGTTTTTGTGTATATTTTTTTCCTTTTTTGTCATAATAAGAATATACTTAAAACAAAAAGGAGGAAGATTATGAAAGCAACAGGAGTTGTAAGACGAATAGATGACTTAGGTAGAGTTGTAATTCCAAAAGAAATAAGAAAAACATTACGTATAAAAGAAGGCGAACCTTTAGAAATATTTACAGATAGAGAAGGACAAGTAATTTTAAAAAAATATTCACCAATAGGTGAATTGTCCGAATTTGCAACAGGATATGCAGAAACATTGTCAAAAACAACTGGGCATATTGCATGTATAACAGACAAAGATACAGTAATAGCAATTTCTGGTGGTCCTAAAAAAGATTTTTTAGAACAAAATATAAGTGAAGAATTAGAACAATTAATGGAAGATAAAGAAGTATATACAAGTAAAGATAATAGTGATATTGCCGTTCCTATTACTAAAAATGATAACAATGAAAGAAAATATAATTCACAAGTAGTATATCCAATAATTTCAAATGGAGATACAATTGGAACAGTAATTTTATTGTCAAAAGAGTCAAACACAAAAATGAATGAAGTTGAAAAAAAGGTTGCACAATCAGCTGCAAGTTTTTTAGGCAGTCAAATGGAAATATAAAAAATTGTCAAAAGGACGACTTTTCTGACATATACAATTGTCAAAAAAGTACGTCCTAACAATATTTATTTTATTTTTAAACTCACTACTGTAACCCCCATTTCTCCCTCTCCAAAAGTTCCAAGTCTAAAATTATCAACAATTTTATTTGTCTTTAAATATTGATGGATTCCTTTTCGTAGAGCTCCAGTTCCTTTTCCATGAACAATATGTACAGGTGTTAATTTTGCTATAAAACAATCATCTATGTATTTATCTATAATCTGAATAGCTTCACTTACTGTTAATCCTAATACATTTATTTCTGGTTTTACTGTTTGAGCCTTAAATTTTGAATGAGCTATTTTTTTATCAATACTAACTTTTTGAGTTTTTTTATCTTCTAATAAATTATTTATATCAACCTTCATCTTCATTATTCCAACTTGTACTTGAACTGTATTATCCTTAGAAACATTAGATATTATTGTTCCACTAGAATTTATATTTTTTACATATACATTTAATCCTGGCTTAATATCTTCACGCTTTATCCTTGGTAAAAGATTATTTGAGATTTCCAATTCATCTTTATTAGTAGATAAAGATGATATTTCATCATTTAATTTATTTCTAAGTTTATTAGCTTTAGATGACGAATTTGTATTATCTATATCTTTTATAATTGAATTTGCAGTTTCTTTAGCTTCTAATAAAATTTGCTTAGCTTCTTGTTTTGCATTTGCAATTAATTCTTTTTCTTTATTATAAACATCTGTGTTTTGATTCTTTAATGATTTTCTTAGTTTTTCCGCTTCTTCTAATTCAATTGATATTCGATGTTTTTCATCTTCAATTTGAGATTTTTCATCATAAATAGTTTTTAGTAAATCTTCTATATTTACAGTTTCTTTATCTATCATAGAAGAGGCTCTTTTTATAATTGATTCATTTAATCCAAGTTTTCTACTTATTGCAAAAGCATTACTTTTTCCTGGTATTCCTACTAATAATCTGTATGTCGGTTTTAAGTTTTCTATATCAAATTCAACACTTGCATTTTTAAATCCTGGTGTTACTAATGCATATTTCTTTAATTCTTGGTAATGTGATGTTGCAACTGTAAGGCATTTCATCTCTGTAAAATATTGTAAAATACTAATAGCAAGATGTGCACCTTCAAGTGGATCTGTTCCTGAACCAAGTTCATCCACAAGAATCAGACTGTCTAGAGTAGCATTTTGTGTTATTCTTACAATATTACTAATGTGTGATGAAAATGTACTTAATGATTCACTAATACTCTGTTCATCTCCAATATCAGCAAATATATTATCAAATACATATATACTCGAATTTTCTTCAGCTGGAATATTTAAACCACTACATGCCATTGTTGCTAATAATCCTATTGTTTTCAGAGATACTGTTTTTCCACCAGTATTTGGTCCTGTAATTATTAGACTTGAAAAATTTTTTCCCAATTCTAATGAAATTGGAACAACTTGCTTTTGTTCTATTAGTGGATGACGTGCATTATTTAAAATTATTTGCTTGTTGTCATTAATATTAGGAGTTGTACAATTTAATTTTATAGAATAACTTGATTTAGCAAATATAAAATCAAGTTTTCCTATTAAATTAACATTGTCTTCTAATTCATTGGTATATGGAAATAGTAATCCACTTAAATTTTGTAAAATTCTTTCTATTTCTAATTCTTCTTCAATGTGTAAATTTGAAAGTTCATTATTTAAGTCAAATACTGATATTGGTTCTATAAATACTGTTGAACCACTACTTGACATATCATGAACTAATCCTTTTACATAACTACGATATTCTTCTTTTACAGGTATTACGAAACGACCATTACGAATAGTTACTAAATTTTCTCTTATATATTTTGAATATGTAGATGAATGTAAAATTGAATTTAGTTTCGAACGAATAGATTGTTCAGTTCTACGCTTTTTTCTACGAATTTCCTGTAATTTGTCTGATGCATTGTCTGCAATATTATCTTCATCTATAATTGATTTTTCTAAAATTGATACTATGCTTGGATTTACATATAAATTTGCAAAGTATAATTCAATATCTGAAAAATCGGATGTTTCAAGAAAATCTTTATTAAAATATTCTTTTAAATTCCCCGCCATTTGTAATATATTTTTTATTTCCAATAATGCTTTAATTCCAAGTGAGCCACACCCTTTTAAAGTTTTAAGATATACTGTGATATCTGCTATTTCTCCAAGTGGAGGTGTACTATTTCTTTGTATTAATACTACTCCTTGATTTGTTTCAGCTAGCATTTTTTCAACTTCTTCTTTATTTTTAGAAGGTTTTATTTCATATATATATTTTTTTCCTAAATATGTTTTTGCATGATTAGATATATCATCTAAAATCTTATTAAATTCTAATTTTGTTAAGTTATTGTCCATTATCTCCTCCAAAAGTTATAAAATATTTAGCAAAATTATTATTACATAAATTAAAGATTTTTTCAACTAAAACAACAAATTCTGCTTGAATTTGTTTAATATCTATATTATAATAGATATGTATTTGGGGATGTAATGGTTTCGACATTGCATTGGAAGTACAAATAGCGAGTAGTGGATTCTCGTTTGCCACTTAAAAAACGAGAAAAATAAATATAAACGCTGATAATACAGAATTAGCTTTTGCTGCTTAGTTGCAGTAACGCCTATTAAAATATTACCGCATATTTTAATTTGGTGTCATTTAGCGGGAAACAAAACTATTTTTTCTGCAAAAATAGTGGGTATGTATGCAGATATATCTGAAAATCTTTTGTTTATTAATGATTTTTAGATGAATTTTAATAATAAACTGCACTCGGAGAAGTTTGTATGGATAATGTTATGGACAGGGGTTCGACTCCCCTCATCTCCACCAAAAATAAAAATCGGGGACAATGTCTCCGATTTTTATTTGTTCTTCATTTTGCAAAATCATAATGAACTTTTTATACAAACTCTATCATTTCCAATTGTTCAAATTTTTTTACAAAACAATCAAAATATTTTTTTACACAACTAGAAATTTCAATATATATTTTATCTTCTTCTGGAAAAGTATGTATTGCTAAATGACTTTCGGCCAAGAGCCATAAACCAGTATACCCCTGACTTGGAAAATAGTGTTCTACTTTATTTATTATTGTAAAACCACTTTCCAACAAGATACTTTCCATGATAGTTATCAATATTTCTTCTTCCTGATACTTTATCCACTTATGATAATTGTACATTACTGCTTTCATTTATTTCTCCTTTACCAATTTTGCACTTCTTCATTATAATAAATTATTAATGAAGGCTTAAACATATTATTTTCTTCTATATTTTCTAATACGATTTTTTCATCGTTTCCAAAAACAAACATGGAATTAATATTTTCCGAATTTAGATATTTAGTTTTTAATGATGTATTGGATATATCCTCCATTTTATTATCTCCATTGAATGCTAGATTAAATCCCCACTCTCCAAATGAAGGCACTTGCAAATGATATGGTATAACATTCTCAAATTGACTCTTTATAGTTTTATTTATACACCAAAAAGACTTTTTTGCATAATATGGACTTGTTGATTGAGTAACCATAACTCCGTCATCTGTTAAATTGTTTTTTATATAATTATAAAAAATATTTGTATACAATTTATTTAAACTTTCATTATTGGGGTCTGGGAAATCAATAATTATAACATTAAATTTCTGTTTATTTTCCTGTATATACATATATCCGTCTCGATTTATTATAGTTACTTTTTTATCTCCTAAGGAATTATTATTTAATTTTTTTATTTGTTTATCATTACTGCATAAATCTGTCATTTCCTTATCAATATCTACCAAAACAATTTCTTCAACATCTTGATATTTTAAAATTTCTCTTGTGGCTAATCCATCTCCACCCCCAAGAATTAAAACCCTTTTATGATTTGGTGCATATAACATGGGAACATGAACTAAAGCTTCATGGTATCTATATTCATCACTAGAACTGAATTGTAAATTTCCATCTAAAAATAGTCTTAAATCATCTTTATGTTTCGTCAATACTATTTTCTGATATTTGGTCTGTTTAGATAATATAACATCATCCATATATAAACCTTTTTCAATTTGATCTGTAATAAAATTTCCTATGCATAGAAATGTTAATATTATGATAAAACAAATACAAGAAATCAATCTAATTGTTTTATAATTAATTATATACTCTTTATATTTATAAATAATCAATAAAGAAACCATTAAATTAATTGTTCCTACAAAAAAAGCAGTGGTAATAAATCCTAATTTTGGAAATAATAGTATTGGAAATATAACTGAACCTATTAATCCGCCTATATAGTCAAATGTAAAAATATTTGCTAAGTTTTTTCTTACATTACTTTCATTATTTTCTATAATTCTTGTTAAAATTGGTATCTCTAGTCCAACACAAATTCCTATTAGTATTATCAATGTATACATTATTAATATATATATGTTTGTATATATATTAACAAAAAATAGAACTAAACTTGAAAATCCTCCTATTATTCCAACACTCATTTCTATAAACATGAATTTGTTAAACAGATCTTCTTTTATATATTTAGATATATAAGATCCAATTCCCATTGCACTCATATATAATCCTATAGTAATTGAGAACTGTAAAACACTATCTCCTTGTAAATATGAGCTTATACTACTAATTAATAATTCATAAATAATAGAACATATTGAAATTAGTAGAGTTGTCACTAATAATAATCTACCATCAAATTGTTTTTTTTCATTTTCCATTTCATAATACCCCGCTCATTATAATAGCTATTGCTATAAACATACCTCCAAGCATTATTCCAATAGCTTTATTATTGTTATCAACTTCCTCAGTAAGTTTAAAGTCTTTTCTAAACCCAAACTCAATCATTTTATATCCAACTAAACAAAATATAATTCCTATAGCAACATAAATAATAGTTTCAACTAACTTGAACCATATTGTTTCCATAACTCTACTCCTTTCGAACTATCTAAATTTTTTTATATAATTACAGTCCTAATAATTATTGCTACTGCTATAAATAAACCCGCGATTATAAATCCAGCTGCAACATTTTTTTCTTTTAATTCTCGATTAAAGTCATATGGGACTGCTAAATCAAATAAGAACATGCTAATAAACATTAAGCCCAACCCCATTCCGCCATATAATAATGTTTCTAATACTCCATTCAATAATGTTTCCATTTCTTTTATTCCTTTCTTAATTTAGATTATTATTTTCCTGAACTTGTACCTCCACCACTTGTCTTTCTGCTATTTATGCTATTTTGTCTAGCAGAATACCTATAATTAGAATAAACTGTACTTTTCCTTGTACTATTATATGTTCTATGATAGTATGTATTGTGATTTCCACCATGGTAAAGCGTTCCACCTTTATTTACATATCCTTTTCCTGAAACCTGAACATATACATCATTATCCTCCATATATATATAAACAAATTCATTTTTTGTATATACTCCAATTCCATCTTCTTCTGTATCTGGATCATAGTCTATAATATCTGTTATTCCTTCATGAACGCCATTAATAATATCTTTAACAACAGCATCTATTGATTTTAAATTAGATTTATATAATCTTGCTTTTTTACTATTGTCACTATTATTTGTAATTGATGTTTCATAATAGTATTTAGGCACACTTATCTTAGTTTGTTTTTCTAAATATTTTTCAATTGATTTATTAGCAAACAAATCAGAAAATAATGTCGGAGAGTTACAAAGCATTAATATTATCATTACTATTATTAAAAAATTCCATTTACTTTTTTTACTTTTCTTATCTTCCCTATATATTTTTTTGATTCTTTCTATATCTAGTTCGTTTGTTATTACAACCCTTGAATCATCTAGGTATTCTCCTATACTCTTTTCAATTTCATCTTCCCATTTTTCTATTGAAACAATATTTTTCTTATCACTTGAAATATAATCAATATATACACAATTTTCATATATATCAACATCAGCATTTCCAAAATAATTTTTAACTGTAGCTATTCCTTTTTCATATACTTCATACTTTATTCCATCTATATTCAGAAACTTTTCCTTTTCGTTAATTCTTCTCTTATACTTTGTATATAAGGAATATTTTGTTCTGTCATTTTCGTCTTTTTCCACACATAACCATTTATGATCTCCGCTTTTCTCCACAAATTTCATATTCTTGCCAAACCCATAGTTCTTCCCATGAACCTTCTCTATATTCTATCATATTTAAGACTATATATTTTACATCATCTATATACAAAATTTGCCATTTTGTAATTTTGTCTTCCATTTAATCCCCCTTTTTTAATCATATTGTGTTTCATTTAATAATTTTACCATTTTATCTGTTATACTAAAAGAAAAGTCTAACATCCTATAATACATATATAAAGTGCTTCTATCTAATGAAAATTCTTCTAACTTTGCTGTTTCAAACATTTCTCCACACCAAAATCTAATATACATACAATTTTCCTTTATTGTTAATTCATAATTTGTACGCATTTCATTATTAAATTGTATTAAATCTTGCATAATATCTGCCGTTAGCAATTGCATAGCAACTATTTTATCTGAAGCATATACATCAAATACTTTTTCAAATTCTGGAGAATCAAGTTGTATTCTTAATTTATCAAATGGTAATTTCCATGAAAACGCTCTATCTAAAAAACTTTTATCTTTTTTATCTCTTCTTAAATATAATAGAGTATTAAATGTTTTTGGTATCTCTATTTTTGCAAATAATCCATTAAATATTTATATATATTCTCTTTCTCTACCATTAGTATATTCACATTCTGTTAATACTTCTTACATTGCAAATTTACAATTGTTTTTTAGCGTTCCCTGTATTAAATCTTCGGAACAGTATCTATCATATTTTTCAAACTCTGCTTCTTTATATACTGTTGAAGGCAATCCGATATTGTGGTTTAATTTCAAGTTGTTCTTCAAATGATTTTATCATTTTTCCGACTACTTTTGTTTTAAAATCTATTGTATATTTATATATTTTTGATTTTCCTCCTCTATTTTTAACTTTCATATATATAAACCATGATATAATAATTAAAACATTTTCTAATTCTACTATAAAATCACCAGTTAATTTGTAAATTCCATAACTCAAAGCTATAGTTATTAATATAATAACTATTAATATATACATATTGTGTCTCTTTTCTACTCGTGCTTCTTCTCTTGCCATTTCCATATCATCTACATTTTCTTTAACTATTTTTTGATAAATTTCATTAAATTTTTCTTCTGTTACCATAAACTTTTCTCCTTTAGACTTTTCTATATTGTTTTTACTAATAACTTATTTTCAATTTTTATTATAGCATATCAGAATTTTTTTGTCTATACTTGCAAAATTTATGTTAATGTGTTAAAATGTAGCCGTGTAAAAACATAGTAACTATTAACCTTTTTCTCAAAAGAGAATTTCACAAAAATTTGGAGGTAAAAAATGTCAAAGAAAATCAGAGCAATATTAAAAAACTTATTTGGTTCCAAAGTGGTAGAACCGAATTCTGCTTATTTAGCAGTAAGCCTTAACATGCCACAAGTTGGCAAAAGCTACAATTGTTATCGTTTAGAAACTAATAATAAAATTCTTCGGGAGATAAACACATCACCTGTTCAAGAAATTAAGGTTTTAGACGAAAACATTTTTTCTGTAAAAACTGATAATTCTTACTATATTACAAGAATTATTGGAAAACCAGAAAAAAGAACCTTTTTTGCATTTATAGACCAATATCCACATATCGGAAAAACTTTAGAGTGCAAAAAAATCAATTTCACATCAGTAATATTAACTTTGTCTGACTACGAAACTTCTTCTATTGTAAAGTCGATTGTTTATCAAAAAGGATTGTATTATATAGAAACCTTAAATAGTATGTATATTTGCATTGCTATGAAAAAAATAGATTTAAAAATATAACTTATTTTAGGGGGTTTTATGATGGCTACATTATCGTTTATCATCTGTTATTTAGGTTATGTTATAAATGTCAAAAAAGATGAGCGTTTGCCTTTTTGCATTTATAACTGTAAAAATGGCGGTGTTGAAAACCCACCATGGCTTAAACAAAAACTATTGTTTAAAGCTTTTACAACATATAGTATGAAAGTTATTTTTCTTTCAATACTAATATTAATACTTGGTACAGAAGTTTTTGACAAAAAGATTGTCAATATTGCAAAATGGTTATTATTTTTTGATTAACTTTGTTTAATCACCAATCATAAGAGGGAGCTGAATTTCAGTCCCCTCTTTTTAGTATATTGTTCCATTCTCTTTTTTATATTCTTCAAAAGCTTTTATACACTCTTCTCTGTCCATTTGTTCTAAATCTATTAGTTCTTTGTCTTCTCCTTTTAAGTATTTATATATAATGTCATCTCTAAATCCAATATTACCAGCATCTTCTTTTGTACATCCATAATAAACAGTTTTTATATTTGCCCAAATTATTGCTGATAAACACATTGGGCATGGTTCGCATGATGTATATAATATACAATCAGATAAATCATATGTGTTTAATTTTTTACATGCCATTCTTATTGCTACAATTTCTGCATGTGCAGTAGGGTCTTTTGTACATAATACTTTGTTATTCCCTTCTGCCACTATGTTTCCTTGTTTATCTGTTATTATAGCTCCAAATGGTCCTCCTTCTTTATTTTTAAATCCTTGTATAGATTTTTCTTTTGCAATTTCCATATATTTATTCATGTTCTTCCTCCTCACATATTAAACGATATCATATTTTATTTTACTTTTCAATATTTTATAACAATTGCTTTAATATTTCATTACTGGCTAAAGAAATCCTTGAAGTATAAACTTTGAATGAAATGACGAATGTGCATGGAAAAATTTTATTAAAACCATTATTTAGTAACAATATTTCGTAACATAAACTTGTAAATTACGGTGAAATATAGTATAATTAGCAAAAATACTTTATAAAGGAATGAAATTTAATATGAAAATTTTAAGTATAGATACATCAAGTAATCTATGTACAGTTGCACTTTTAGAAAACACAAAATGTATAAAAGAAATAATAGTAAATGACGCAAGAAACCATTCAGAAAAAATAATGCCAGTTATAAACCAAGTTTTACAAGAAACAAACTCAACATTAAAAAATATTAACTTAATTGTATGTGACAAAGGACCTGGCTCTTTTACTGGAATTCGTATTGGTGTTGGCACAGTACTTGCATTTCAGGATTCATTAAATATCCCATGTGTAGGAATAAGTTCATTAGAAGCTCTTGCTTATAATATTTCTGATGATGGATTAATTTGTACTTTAATTGATGCAAAAAACGACAATGTATATTATGGTTTATTTAAACATTCAGGAGATGATTATTTACAAATAGACTCTTTTGATTTCAAAAATATCAATGATGTAATTTTATCTCTAAAGTCTTATACTTCTCCAATTCATTTTGTTGGCGATGGAGCAATTATAAGCAAAGATTTTATTAAATCCAATATTTCAAACTGTATATTTACAGATACAAATAATATAAGCAGTTATTCACTTGGACTTGCTGGTTACAACTCATAT
The DNA here is from genome assembly GCA_934167135.1 of uncultured Clostridia bacterium. Taxonomy (GTDB): domain Bacteria; phylum Bacillota; class Clostridia; order TANB77; family CAG-508; genus CAG-269. The sequence goes on along the minus strand of CAKPKI010000041.1, from coordinate 2,253 downwards.
AAAAAAGACATCAAAACAACAGTTATGCCTTTATATTTAAGAAAATCTCAAGCAGAAAGAGCTCTTGAGGAAAAACAAAAACAAAAAAGGGGTGATTCATAATGGAAATTACCGAAATGACTTTAAAAGATTTAGATGATATGAAAGATATATTATATTCAGATTTTGACAACTTTTGGAGTTATAATATCTTAAAACAAGAATTAGAAAATCCAAATGCAACATATATTATAGCAAAAGAAAAAAATCAAGTTGTAGGTTTTGCTGGAATTTCGATATGTATTGACGAAGCAACACTTAATAATATAGTAGTAAAAAAAGATTATCGTGGTCGTGGACTTGGTGGAGAATTACTTGAATCATTAATTGATATCTGTTCAGACCTTAACTTAAAAACTTTAACATTAGAAGTTAATACCTCTAATGAACCTGCAATTCGTTTATATAAAAAATTTGGTTTCAAAAATTTAGGCATTAGAAAAAAATATTATAACAATTCTCAAGATGCCTATATTATGACCAAATATGATATCTAAAAAGGACTATTAACATAGTCCTTTTTTATACAAACTTTTCTGTTTTTACTATAATTCTTCCACTTCTGGTTTGACCAACTAATTCTTTTACAAAAAATCTTCCTTTTCCTCTAATTGTAATCATATCTCCTGTTTTTACTTGTTTTGTCTTTTTAGTTTCACATTGAAAGTTAACAAAAACTCTTTCCATATTTATAATATCAAGTGCTTTATTTCGTGAACATTTTGCAAGCTCAGAAATAATATTATCCAATCTTAAAGAAGAAACAATTATATCTCTTTCTTCTCTTCTTATTTCAAGTTTTCTAACATTTTCTATATTCTCTAATGTTATTGTAGCCTTAGAAAATCTTGTTAACCCAGATAAATTATTTGATAAGATTTTTGAAATATCTTTATCAACAATTATATCGGCACCATTGTTATCTACAATTATATCCCCAACTTTTTCTCTCTTTATTCCTAATTTTATAATAGCTCCAAGATAATCTCTGTGAGTATATTTTCCTTTTAAATCTTCTGGTAATTCTATTCTTATAATTTCTACTATACTTGGCAAATTTTTCTCAACCACTACAGAATTAAATTTTGGTGGATATATTACAAACATTTTTCTTTCAGCATTTTCAAACCCACCATAACTAATATAATTTTCTATTTTTACTTTATTAATAAACTTTTGCACTATTTCTATTTGTGCTAAGTCTAAAAAATCTGTATGTTGAATTCTATTTTTATTTTCACACATTTCTATTTTATCAAATACTTGTGCTATTAGCATTTTTGTATCTTTTTCTTTATAATCATTTAATATTTCTCTATTCATATCTCCCTCTATCCTATCAATAATAACATACACAATGTTCCAAGTGGTACTGTTATATTATCTGTTCCTTTCGCAGAAATTGCCTCAATTGCAGTTATTACAAATCCCATTAATGCAGATACTAAAGGCCAATGTGGTGTTGCCCAAAATTCCATTGTGTGCCAAAACCATAAATATCCTCCAATTAGTATAGTTGATATAACAAACATAGTAATTGAACCTGCCACTGATTTTTTTGTATCACTTAATTTATATTTCTTACTTTTTATTAATCTTCCAAGTAGTCCAGCTAATCCATCTCCATATGCCATAACTATATTGGGTATTAATCCTAATGATGGCATTTTATATATTCCAAATGATACTATAACTAGTATAAGTAATGAAATTGCATAATATACTGTTCCTAATCCATCTTGTTTTTCTCTTTCCATTACCTTTATTATATCTTTTTTAAATGATATATAATTTATTATTACAAATGTTGCTGGTACGAAAGCCGCAAACCATACATTTGTAAAATAATACATTGCTATAAACCACCAATTTCCTAGCATGATATGTATGAATTTTCTACTTGCTTCTTTTCCTTTTTTCTCAAATATTTTTGCTCCTATTATTACTAATGCTATATATAAATATGATACAATAATTCCTATAATATTTTTCATTTATTTATTCCTTTCATTATTTGTGTTACATCTAACTATTATATACTTTAGCATATTGTCTTATTTTTTTCAAGTTTATATTTTATTAATATTATGCACATAGTTACTAGAGAATGCTTTTAATAAAATTTTTAAAAGAAATTCTTGAAATATAAGCTTTGAATGAAATGACGAATGTGCATGGAAAAATTTTAGAAATTCTATGCAGTTTTATGGTAAG
>CAKPKI010000040.1 GCA_934167135.1 uncultured Clostridia bacterium | reverse complement strand
ATATTTTATCTACTTGTTCTTGTGTATATTTAGCAAATTCTTGTTGTGCTTTTCTTACTTTTTCTATTGTTTTTTGTAAGGCTTCTATGCTATCAACTTTTTCTTGTTCATTATTCATTTCTTGACCTCATCCTTTCTTATGATTTTTACAAATCTTTTGTTCCTTCTCATAATAACAAAAAACTAATAGTTTTGCAACTATTAGTTTTGATTTTTCTTATTTTTATTTTGACAATTTTCGCGTTCTATCACTAGGAGTTTATTTTCTTATTTACTCTCTTTTAAATATCTTTTTAATAAAATTGATCTATTTTTCTTTTTAAACGACTCATTATATCACCTTCTGTATATAGAGTATCACAGAATTCTCGTCAAATCAACTTTTATTTTCACAAAATTCCAGCCATTTTAGCTATAATAATCACATTTTTCCAGTTTTAAAGATTTACTACATAATAACCTCAATATTAAACACCTTCCCACTACCATCAAGAACAATTTTATTTTCATGTTCATTACCATCAATTAAAACCTTTGAAATACCTGTGTTTTTTCCATTAGGATTTTTTACTTTAATATTATAAATGCTATTGCCAAATTTATATTTAATCTCAAATCCATCCCAAAATTTCGGAATACATGGTTTAAAACTCATCGTGTTGTGATAAATATCAAGTCCTAAAATATATTGGACACCAGCTAAATAGTACCAACTACTTGAACCTGTATACCATGTCCATCCACCTGAACCAGCTAAATTTTGTGCACCATACACATCTGCAGCAATTACATATGGTTCAACTTTATATTTGTTTGCCGATTCTTTTGTTCGTGCATGCTCAATTGGTGTAACCATTTTATATAATTCTACTGCCTTATCTCCTTTACCTAACATGGCTTCTGCAATAATTGCCCAAATGGCAGAGTGTGTGTATTGTCCACCATTTTCTCTAACACCTGGAACATAAGCTTTAATATATCCTGGCTCAAGCTTGCCCTTTTCAAAAGGCGGATCAAGCAATTTTATAATTCCACTTTCAGCATCAACTAAATGATTTTCTAGGCTTTCCATTGCTTGTTTTTGTTTTTCTTCATCTCCTGCACCTGAAATTACAGACCAACTTTGAGCAATACTGTCAATTCTACATTCTTCATTTTCCATACTTCCATAAACATCTCCATTATCAGCAAAAGCTCTTTTAAACCATCTGCCATCCCATGCATTTGTGTTTAATTTTATTTGCAACTGCTCTTTAATCTGCTTATATTTTTCTATGGTCTCTATATCATTAATATATTCTGCAATTGAAATAAATTGATTTAAAATTTCATATAAGAAAAATCCTAGCCATACACTTTCACCTTTACCTTCTGGACCTATATTGCTAAATCCATCATTCCAATCCCCTATTCCTATTTTAGGCAATCCATGCTCTCCAAAACACCAGTCATTATCACTAATTCCACAGGCTCTGTCAATTGCTTTTTTACAATGTTCATAAATGTTTTCTTCAATATTTGAAGGTAAATATTGTTCATATTTTTCTTTTTCATTTTCCTTTAACTTTGCGCCTTGCAAATAAGGTGTAACAACATTTAAAATCTCGTAATTTCCAGTGTGTCTAATATATTTTATAACCATATATGGGAGCCACAATAAATCATCAGAAAACATAGTTCTTATACCTCGATTATTTTCTTCATGCCACCAATGTTCAACATCTCCTTCTATAAATTGATGTTTGCTGTGTTTTATGATTTGATTGTATAAAATATTTGTATCTAAAAACTTTGTGCCATAAGAATCTTGCAATTGATCTCTAAATCCGTATGCTCCACCTGATTGATAAAATCCGCTTCTAGCAAGCAATCTACTACAAATAGTTTGATACATAATCCATCCATTAAGCATTATATTTAAAGATTCATATGGTGTTTTTACTTGCACCCTTCCTAATAAGTCATTCCATTTATTTTTTACTTTTATAAGTTCCATATTACAATTTTGAATTTTAGAATATTTATATGCAATATCTTTTGCTGAAACCAAATTTTCTTCTGCTCCTAAAATTATAGATATTTTTTTGTCAGAAAAACTTTCTATTTCAATTTCTAATTCTATTGCTATACAAGACTTTTTACCTATTCCACTATCATTATCAAGTCTAATTTTGTTTATTCCAAATGTCTTTTTATTTCCTGTAAATGATTTGATTTTCTCACTACTAGAAACATATATTGTGTCATTAAATTCATCAACATTATAAAGATTTTTAGCAATTACCATATTTGAATTTTCTTCATATTTAAGCTTTATATAACTGTCTGATTTTATTTCATCTTCTCCTATTACTGGTTTTATATAGTATAGAATTTTTATTTTTTTCTTTTTAGGAGCATTGTTTTTTAATGTTAAAATATTAATTTTACAACTTTCTTCTTGTGGTATAAATACTTCTAATTCCTGTATAATTTCATCACTTGAATGAATATATTTAACATAGCCAAATCCAAATATTGAATTATAATTTTTGTCATCTGGCATAGGCATTGCAGTTGGTGTCCACATTCGTCCAGTTTCTTCATCTTTTATATAAATTATTTCTGATGGAATATTACTACATGCACTATTCTGCCAACTTGTAATTCTATTTAATCTACTATTTTTGTACCAAGTATATCCTCCACCACTTTCTGTTACAACACTACCGAATTTTTCATTTGCGATTATGTGGCTCCATGTTGTTGGCAATTTATTTTCTTTATTTACTCTTATAACATATTCTTTTCCGTCTTCTGTAAAAGCTCCATATTCATTATAATATTTAGGTTCTTTCATATTGTTCAAAACATCTATATCTTTTGTTGTATCTTCTTCTGTAGTTATTTCTTTTGAATTTTCAACAATTCTATATTCGTCCAAAACATCTTCTTCCATATCTTTTATAATGTTTTGTAGATTTCCCAAATGACTATCAATTACTAAACTTGATACAAATTTTATTAAATTTACATCTTGTACATCCATTTCACTTTTAGAAAGTACAAAAATTCCGCCATAAATGTTTTTCATATATGCTAAATGACTATTTAATACAGCACTTTCTATCTCATCTTTTATATAATTTTCGTAACTGTAGTTTTCTTCATCTATTATTACAATTTCTACTGGCACATTTTTAGTTCTAAAAAATTCATATGCTTTTATAATTTGTTTAACAACATAAATATCATTTATATATTTTATTGTAACTGTGATTATAGGCAAATCTCCTGAAATACCATATTTCCATAAGTCTTTTTGCTCATAGGTTTTGTATGCCAATTTAGAATTATTTTTTAATGGATTGTCAAACAAAATGTATGATAACATTGTTTGATAAATATCCATGTCTTTACCTTTGATTTCAAGATATCTTGATTCTGCTTCTGTTTTTGCTTTCATAATTTCAAATTCTCTCCCTACATTTTCCATTACTTTGTATTTTTCTATATTTTGAATTGCTAACTGTTCTTTATATTCAACTGATAATATTAAATCAACATACACCTTTTGTTTTGGCTGAATTTTAATTGTATTTTTTAGTGCTACTATCCCTTCTGTAGTAAGCCCTATCTTTTTAGATAGCGGGGTAGAATTCTGAATTGCTTTTGGTATTCCAAAATTATTTCGTCCAGTAAATTTTGCTCTATCTATTTCATATTCTGTTTCTCCTATTTTCTCACTATTTGTTTGCATTTTAGCTATTAAATATAATTCTTTTTGATGGCTTTCTCTTTTCTTTCTTTTTACTGTTAAATAATCATTTTCTTCATTATATCCATATACTAAAAACAAATTGTTAAAGGCTTGATGTGCATAGTCTTGTTCCTTTCTTGAGAGCACTGGTTCGAAATATGAAGTTACTTCTAATATTTTCTCCTCTTGTGTTTTATTTTGAATTTCTAATCTTCGTATTTCAACAGGTTCATTTGCATCAACAGTAACTTTGAATTTTGTTTTTATTTCTTCTTCTGTTTTTTCAAATTGATTTCTGTCTGGCATAAATTGAACTGTAAATTGCTCACAATTATTATCATCTGTTGCAGACCAGATTTCATTTGTTTTTATATCTTTTATATAGAAAAATATACCTTGATTATAATCATCTGTTCTTTTAAACCTATTTATATAATTTTCTTCAAATTTACTTACTCCACATCCTATCTGATTCATTGCCACAACATATTTTTCATTTCCTATTACATTTCCTCTTATTACCCTTTCATCAATTTTGTTATATTCTCTTACTGTATAATTTTCGTAATCTTGATATTTAATTTTTTCTGGTTTTTCTTTTGATTCTTTTGTTATTATAAATGTTTCTGGCATTCTTTCTTGTAATAAAATGCTTACTGCTTCTATTTCTGGATTTTTCATGAATCTTTTTTGAAATATTTGATTATTAAATAAGTTGTTTATAGATAGTAGTATCAAGGCTTGATGATGTGCCATATATGTTTTTACAGGTATTGATTTTTGACCTTTTGTAAGTCTTTCTGGTGTGTAATCTATTGATTCATAAAATCCATATTTATCATACATTCCTTGTTTTTCTAATTCTTTTAGATTCTTTAATACTGCTGTTGGCATATCTGTTATTGCTAATACACTTCCATAAGTTGCACTTACCATTTCATCTGCTAATCCTCTTTTTAGCCCTAACCATGGTATTCCAAATGCTTTATATTGATAGTTTGAATGTAGGTCTTTTAAATTAAATGCCGCTTCTGATATTCCCCAAGGTATTCCTAGTTTTTGGCTATATTCAATTTGATTCATTATTGCAAATTTACATGATTCGTCTAATAAGCTTCCTTTATATCTTGGAATATTGATATTTGGCATTAAATATTCAAATGCTGTTCCTGACCATGAAATTAGTCCTTTGTATTTTCGTAATACTGTTAATGTTCTACTTAAATTATTCCAATGTTTTGATGGCACATCATTTTTAGCTATTGCTACTAAACTCGCTTGTCTTGCTTCTGATGCTAATAGGTCATAATATGAATCTGTTAATTTGTTTTCTTCTATATTAAATCCTATTGAAAATAACCTCTGCTCCTCATTATATAATACTTTAAAATCTGTATCTTCTATCATTTCTGTTAATTTATTTATCAAATCTTCTATTTCATCTGTTTTGTCTAGCTCCTTTAAAAAAGCTCTTGTTGTGTACATATACCCAACTAAATTTCCACTATCTACTGTTGAAATATATCTTGGAATTAATGGTTTTTTGTTTTTTATATTATACCAATTATATAAGTGTCCATTCCATTTTGGAAGTTCATATACAACATTTATTAGCTTTTTTAGTCTATCTATACTTGATTCTAATCCCTCAAATCCTAAGTCATAACTTGATATTATTGCTAACATTGAAAGTCCTATATTTGTAGATGATGTTCTTGGAACTACTACTTGCTTTCTGTCTTCTTGATAATTATCTGGAATCATATAATTGTTTTCTGCTGTTAAATAGTCTTTAAAAAATTTCCAAGTTCTTTGTGCAATTTCTTTTAGATATATTTCATCTTCTTTCGCTATTTTTTTCTTGTTATTTTCAGGTACTTTGCTTATTTTATACATGATATAAGGAGTAGTTATCCACAAAATTCCAATAATTGTTAATAACTTTCTTTCAAAACCTAGTAAAATTGCTAATATTCCGAATATTACATTTATAGCCATCATTTTATAATAATTTTCAAATGTAGTTTTAGATTGTTTTTCTGCATCTTCTGATGTCATCCATTCTAGCAAATGTTTATGAGAAATATTTACTCTATATATTGTTTTACAAATTGCCTTTAATTCTACATATGCCTTATATGGCACACAACCTACTATTAAAATTGCCCTATATATTGCACCTTTTACACCTGCAATATGTGGTGTAAATGTTCTTTGTTTTTTCTCTCCTTCTTTTCTTGAAAATGCCAATGTTAAAATTTCTAATACAAATGGATATATAACTACTCCAAGTGATATTAATACTAGCCATTGACTTTTTGTACATATTCCCCATACTAGCAAAACTATTGTTGCTATTTCAAATAAACTTCTTCTTAAATTATCAAATATTTTAAATTTTGAAAGTGCATTTAATTTGCTTTTTAACCATCTTGTAATTTGCCAATCTCCTCTTGTCCATCTTGATAACCTATTCATAAAACTCGCATATTTAGTAGGATATCCATCCATTAGCATTATGTCTGACGCTAGTCCACATCTTAGATAACTTCCTTCTAATAAATCATGACTAAGTACAGTATTTTCTGGAATTTCTTGTTTTAGCACTTTTGAAAATACTTCAACATCATAAATTCCCTTTCCTGTAAAAATCCCTTCTTGAAAATTATCTTGATATACATCTGATATTGCGTTTGTATAATTATCTATTCCACCCGCTCCTGCAAATATTTTTGTGAATAAATTTGTATGACTAACATTTAAATTTATCCCTACTCGTGGTTGCATTAATGCATGACCTTTTGTTACTATTCCGTTTTGTATTTCTGGTTTGTTTAATATGTGTGACATAGCTCCAACTAGTTCAAATGCAGTATTTAAAACCAAGTCTGTATCTGCATCTAATGTTATTACATATTTTATTTTTGGTAATTCTTGTTGATTTATTGTGTTTATTTTGAATTTATTTTTTTCATTTTTTAAGATATATTCATTAAATTGTGTAAGTAATCCTCTTTTTCTTTCCCATCCTAGATATTTATCTTCTTTTTTATTGTATTGCCTTTCTCTATAAATAAAATGGAATATCGGAAATCCATTTTGTGAGTATTTTTCGTTTAAAAGAGCTACTTGTTTTAGCCCTTCTTCTATTACTTCTTTATCAAATTCTTCATCTTTTGTAGTACTTTCAGAACAGTCTCCTAATAATGCAAAATATAAATTTAGGCTTTTATTAGCTAAATAAAATACTTCCATTTTATCAAATAGTTCTTGCACTTTTCCTTTTGTTTTTATAATTGTTGGTATTACTACAAATGTTGCATTTTCTTTTGTTATTCCATTTGCTAATTCCATCTTTGGTATTATTTTTGGTTTTATTATTTTACCTAATATATATTGAATTGTTTGAGTTACAAATTCTGATATTGGTATAATTAAAAATATTGTTGTTAATATAAATTTTGTTAAATTTTTTTCATTTACTCCTGCTAATATAATTGATAATCCTAATGTTAGTATAAAAAATGTTATGATATAAATTTTTGATTTTGTTTGTGGTTTTAATATTTTTTCTTTATATTGTAATTTATTATATAATTCGCTTCTTCCATCATCTATTAAATAATATCCTATATGGCTCTGTTTGCTTCCACTTTCAGCATTATTACACAATTCTATTGTTTTTCTTGCTATATATATTTCAGACATTTTCGTTTTTTGTGCAATTTCTTTTATTGTATTTCTATAATATTCTTTTGTTTTATATTCCATTTTATCATATACACCTGCTGGATCATTACTTAAAATTCCTTCTACTCCATTGATTTTTTCAAATATGTCTAAAAAGTTTATTCTTTGAATAGTCTTTATACTTGTTATGCAATTTCCCATTGTTATTTTTCTTATTGCTGTTGCAAAATGTTCTTTTTGTATTGCATCTGATACTGTTATTCCTAGTTTTTCCACCTCTTCTTCTAAAATATTTAGATATCCATATGCTTTTTTTCCGTATTTTTTTAGTGAATATGACATGTATTCTATAAATGGATATTTCATATTTTTTACTTCATTACCTTTTAGCCTCATTCCAGAAAATTGATTATATTTTAATTCGCTTTTTTCTTTCTTTTCTACTAGTCTTTCTATTATACTTTTTACTTTATATTTTTGTATTTGACTACTATATATTTTTTCGCATATATCTGCAATGTTTTGTATTATCGCTATTTGTAAGAATACTCCTATATTCCATATTTCTTCCATATTTAATGTTTTTTTGGTTTGATATGCTTGCAAATATTTTTCTAAGTTCTCTCCTGTTATTCTGTTGTCTGTATATGCTACTATTTCGTTTGCCAATACATATATTCGTGCAAATCCTGTATATTTACCATTTTGAATTCCTACAAAATTTGTGTATTTTTTTAATGTTATTTCTTTTTCTATTTGTCTTACAGATTCTTCTACTATATAAAAATTGTCTAATATCCATTCTCCAGCTGGATGTATGTTTATTCCTAATTTGATATGTTCATTTAATAGATTATACGTACTTTTTATTAACCCATAGTTTGTTAACATTTGTGGTATTGGATATGTGTTTTTATCTGATTTTGATTTTAATGTATGTTGTATTGCTATTTTTTCCATATGCTTTTTTAGTTGCTCTTCATCTAGTATTGCTCCTTCTATGTCTAATTTTTGATATTTTCTCAAAAAAATCCACTCCTTGCAAATTATGTTTTAAACATATTGTTTGCAAAAAGTGAGGTTTTATACATAACTATTCTTTTATGATTATATCAATTTTTCTAATTCCTTAATTTTATCTCTAATTTCAGCTGCTTGCTCAAATTCCATTTTGCTAGCAAACTCAAGCATTTCTTCTGTTAATTTATTTATAGTTTCCTTAATATCTTCTTCTTTTTCTAATTTATATTCTACTTCTATATTTTCAGTTTGAATTGCTCTAATTGAGTCTCTAATAGATTTTTTGATTGTTGTTGGTGTTATATTATGTTCTTTATTGTATGCTTCTTGAATTCCGCGTCTTCTGTTGGTCTCTTTTATTGCCTTTTCCATTGAATCTGTAAGTTCATCTGCATACATTATAACTGTTCCATCTGTATTTCTTGCCGCACGTCCTATTGTTTGAATTAGTGAGCGTTCTGAACGCAAAAATCCTTCTTTATCTGCGTCAAGTATTGCAACTAGAGAAACTTCTGGTATATCCAATCCCTCTCTTAATAGATTTATTCCTACTAAAACATCAAATTCTCCTAAGCGTAATTTACGAATTATTTCCATTCTTTCTAATGCTTTTGTATCTGAATGTATATAATTTACTTTTATGTCTAAACTTTTTAAATATTCTGTTAAATCTTCTGCCATCTTTTTAGTTAGTGTTGTTACTAACACTCTTTCTTTTCTTTCTACTCTTATTCTAATTTGTTCTAATAAATCATCTATCTGATTAGTCACTGGCTTTACTTCTATTTTAGGGTCAAGTAATCCTGTTGGCCTAATAATCTGTTCTACAACATTATTTCCAGAATGCTCATTTTCGTAATCTGCTGGTGTTGCACTTACAAAAATTACTTGGCTTATTCGTTCTTCGAATTCATTGAACATAAGTGGTCTATTATCAAATGCTGATGGTAGTCTAAAGCCATATTTTACAAGTGATTCTTTTCTCGCTCTATCTCCATTATACATTGCTCTTACTTGTGGTATTGTTGCATGTGATTCATCTATTAACAATAGAAAATCGTCTGGAAAGTAATCAAATAAGGTAAATGGTGGACTACCAGCTTCTCTACCACTTATATGTCTTGAATAATTTTCTATTCCTTGACAAAATCCTGTTTCTTTCATCATTTCTATATCAAAATTTGTTCTTTCTTGAATACGCTGTGCTTCTATTAATTTGTTTTCTTTTTTGAAATATTCTACTCTTTCTTCCATTTCTTTTTCTATTGTTTTTATTGCTCTTTCCATCTTTTCTTTAGATGTTACATAATGTGAATTGGGGAATACCATTACATGTTCTCTTTTTCCTATTGATTTTCCTGTTAGGGGATTTATTTCACTTATTTTTTCGATTTCATCTCCCCAGAATTCTACTCTTATGGCTGATTCTCCTTTGTCTGATGGATATATCTCTACAATGTCACCTTTTGCTCTAAATGTTCCTCTTTTAAAGTCTATCTCGTTTCTAGAATATTGCATATTTACTAGTTTTTTTAGCATTTTGTCTCTTTCTACTTGCATTCCTGGGCGTAATGATACTATCATGTTTTCATAATCAATTGGGTCTCCTAATCCATATATACATGATACAGATGCAACTATTATTACTTCTTTTGTTTCAAATAATGATGCAGTGGCTGAATGTCTTAATTTGTCTATTTCATCATTTATTGATGCGTCTTTTTCTATATATGTGTCTGATTGTGCAATATAGCTTTCTGGTTGGTAATAATCGTAATAAGAGACAAAGTATTCAACATGGTTTTCTGGAAAAAACTCTTTGAATTCGGAATATAATTGCCCTGCTAGTGTCTTATTATGTGCTAATACCAATGTTGGTTTCTGTGTTTTTTCTATTATATTTGCCATTGTGAATGTTTTTCCAGAACCCGTTACTCCTAGAAGTGTCTGGTATTTCTCGCCTCTCTCTATTCCTTTTACTAGATAATCTATTGCCTTAGGTTGGTCGCCTGTTGGCTTGTATTCTGAGTGTAATTTAAACATATTTCCTCCCTTTATGACCTAAAAAATGACAAGTATCAGCCAAAAAAATTCGTGTAATTCTTAAAAATTCGTGTAATTTGTTCGCTTTTTCGTCCGTTTTAGTAAACCTAATTCGCCGTTACACGAATCCGGTCACAAACTTTATATTTTCTAACATCGTAAACCTAAATAATACTGATTAATTCTAAATAAAATTAGATGTGTTTACTTTTATAGTTTATCACTTTTATGTAAAAAATACAAGGAATTAATCCTTGTATCAGTATAAAAGAGTGGTTTTTTTATATATGGAATTATATTATTAGGTAGTTCATTTAATTTGTAAAATTTCAAATCATCACATTTGTTCTTTTCCATAATTTCAATTTTTCCTTCATACTTTTGACAAACTATAAAATAATCTATACTTTCTCTGTCAGTTGCTTTTCTTTGCATAACATGCACAATTTTTAAGTTTTCTTTTTTTATTCTTATTCCTATTTCTTCTAATGCTTCCCTCTGCATAGCTGTTATAACATCTTCATTTTCCTCTACATGTCCTGCTACAACACTATACTTTCCATCTTCATAACCTGTATTATATCTTCTTTGTAAGAGTACTCTTTCATTTTCTATTAAAATCAAATGTACTGCTGTTATTATCTTAAATCTTTCCATTTTTACACTCATTCCTTTTGTTATATTTACTCCTTATTTTTAATAATATCTTTAATACTCATCTTTGTACCATAGTTCAGTATTGCATTTGAATATATTTTTATGGTAACATTAGCAATAACAATTATTGTAACAACTAAAATCACAATTGACATTATTACATCTGTAGAATTTGCAAGTCCCATCATAATTCTAAATGGCATGCAAAATGGTGACGATATTGGAAACAATGAAGCAAATAAATTAAGCTCACTTGTAGGATTCATCATAGTAAAATATGATAAATAAAATCCAATTACTGCTAATATTGCAACAGGTGAATTAGCAGATTGTATATCTTCTGGTTTGCTTACTGTAGAACCTGTTAGTGCATATAATAAAGCATAAGCCAAATAGCCTAGTATAAAATAAATTGCAGTTATTATTCCTAAATATGGCGTAATATTAGACATATCTAAAACAGAATCTAATACCTCTGGTTCTAAAAAAGATTTTGCACTTATTAAGGCTGTTGCAACTATTAATATCATTTGAGCTAAGCCAACCAGTCCTATTCCAATTGTTTTTCCAAGCACTATTGTTTTAGGGCTTGTAGATGTTACAAGTGTTTCAATTATTTTTGAAGTTTTTTCTGTTGTTATTGAACTTGATACTTGATATGCACAAAAGTATATTGCATAAAATAACACGATTGACATTAACATCATTACAAAAATATTTCCACTTGCACTTTTCTCTTCTGTTTGCTCTATGCTAAATTCAAAGTTTGGAGTAATTGATTGTAATTGTTGTTCTGTTAGTCCTAATTTGGATATTTTTAAATTAGAGTATAATGATGTTAAAGCATTCCTACATCCTTCTGGCACTTCACTCATCATTGTTTTATTTTCTACAATATATGATACTTTTATTTTTTCATTTTCTAGATTTATAATTATCGCTTCTTTTATTTCTTTATCTGCTATTTTTTTCTTTACATCTTCAACTTTTAAATCCTTATTTGTTATTTCAAATTCATAACCTAAATCCATCTTTTTTAAGTTTTCTAATGTTCCTTCAAATACATTTTTACTGTCTACTACTAATAGTTTATCTCCAGAATTATCTCCGTTAAAACTTTTAATTAAATTTGGCACATTAAACCCAATTACTATAAAAATCAAAATAATTAAAGTTGATATTATAAATGATTTTCTTTTAACCATATCCTTCATGGTAAATTTCATTACTGTGAATATATCTCTCATTAACATTCACCTACCTTTTCTATAAAAATATCGTTTAGTGTAGGTTTCTTAATTTCAAATTTGTCAATATTAATTCCATCTGCAACAAGTTTATTTAATAATTTATGTGCTTTTTCTTCATCTGATATTTTTATTATGTAGTTATTGTTCGTTTCTGTTTCTACACTTAAGTTAAACTCTTCGATATATTTTTTAATATCTTGTTTTACATCTATTTCTACTCTATTTGCAGGATATTTTTCTTTTATTTCTTTTAAATTTCCTTGTAACACAGTTTTTCCTTTATTTAATATTAAAATATCACTACAAAATTCTTCAATTGTTGCCATTTGGTGTGCAGACATTATTATGTATTTTCCATTTCTTATTAAATCAATTATAATATTTTTTAATATTTCAGTATTAACTGGATCTAATCCACTGAAAGGCTCATCTAATACAACTAATTCTGGATCATGTATAATTGCTGTCATAAATTGTATTTTTTGTTGATTTCCTTTTGATAGTTTTTCAGCTGGCATTTGTAAATATTCCTCAACTTTTAGTTCTTTAGCCCATTTTTTTATTGACCTTATTGCTTCTTCTTTTTGCATTCCTTTTAATTCTGCAAAATACATTAATTGATCAAATATTTTAATTTTTGGATATACACCTCTTTCTTCTGGTAAATAGCCAAACCTGACAGATTTTCTATCTACAATTTTTCCTTTCCAAGTAATTTCTCCACTATCCTTTTTAATAATTCCAAGTAACATTCTAATTGTTGTCGTCTTTCCAGCTCCATTAGTTCCAAGCAAACCATATACCCCAGGTTTTGTTAAACTAAAAGAAATATTGTCTACAACTTTCTTTTCCGCAAATGACTTGGATACATTTTTTAATACTAAACTCACTGACCTCTCCCCTTTCTTTATTTTCAATTATATACCAACTTGCCTTTTATTATTTTATATCATAAAAGTAGATATTTATCAATCAACTAACCAATTGCTCAGGGAAATTTTTTATATTTTTTTGACTTTATTACTATAAAATGACAATAAAGAATTGCACTATTTTAAGTACAATTCTTTATTGAACCTTCTAATTTTGTGGGAAGAAGAAACTTGCTGTCATATCTAAATAATTTAATCCACTATACTCTGGATATTCTGCTTTTACTTTGTTTTCAAAATTACTTGAATCCTTACTTTCTTTTGCTATTTCTTTCAATTCTTCAAGATAAGTAATTTTTGTGTCAACATCTTTTAATGTTTCTGGTGTGTAATGGCTTGATAATACTAAATTATATCCATTTGCTTTATATCTTTTTAATTGTTCAATAATAACATTTGCATGTCCTTCTCCTGCAACTATTGAATGACAATCATGTCCTAACATATGTGTATATACACATCCTATTTGTGGGAATTCTATTTCAATATTTTCATCATGATATGTTATTTTTAGTTCAAATCCACCTATATTTACTTTTTCATCTCTTAAAATATCTGTTATTTCATGATATTCTTTTGCGAATGCTCCATTAAATGATTTTTCAAATCCAATTACTAAATTATGTATTGTTCCTTCTTTCATTGATTTTATTGTTCCCTCTGATGCATATCCTCTTACATCTTTTAGTATTGTTCCTCCATTTGGATGATCTGAAAATACTTTTCCTACAATATTTTTGTTTAGTCCTCTTACATATTTTTCAAACTCTTCTAAAT
>CAKPKI010000039.1 GCA_934167135.1 uncultured Clostridia bacterium | reverse complement strand
GGCTACTTTCTCTTTAAAGGATTTTGGATACCTCCTCTCTAAAATCATCTACCTCTTCTTCGTATTTTGGTCGAATGTATTTCACACCAGCCTTTCTTCTAAGTTCTTTTACATTCATCTCCTCCGTAAGTCCTAAGAACACGCACATTTCTACGAATTCTTGGATTTCCATTTTATCCTTTATGCCGAACCCTTCATTTAAGCGTTCTGCGCACGATATATGACATATCTTTTTTGTGCTTGTTACTGCGAAGCCTCCAATTCTCTCCGCTTTTGTCAGGAAGATATCTTTTCTTCCTGATACTCCTTCAGTTTTCCAAACCTTAAACGAGCATCCTTTAGGGATTTTCCGTTCTTGATACTCTAATATCATTCGGCGGACATCTCTGTCCGCTAATAATGCATAGCAGAGATTTTTCACAAGAGGCATAGATCCTTTCAAGCGTCTTACTTCGATCTCCCCTTCTTCGGTATTAATCTCAACTCCAATAGTTGAGTATAATACCTCCGGACATGCATCCGACGGGCTATACAAAATCATCTCCTTTCTTATACAACCTCTTCTCTTCCACCGTTCATTGGCTGGAAGATAATAGTATAAATAGTCACTGTCCCATTCAATTCCTTTTTTTTCCATGATGTCTTTCATCTTCATAGACATTTCCTTTCTGCCACATATGCGTGGACTTAAAAACCTGTTATCAACATAAGCATTTGCTTTACAGTTATTATTTTAACACTATTTATGTTATTTGTAAAATTAATTATATTAATTTTAATTATAAGATATACTTATGTTTTACAAGTAATTCTTACAAATATAATTAGAATTTTGAGTTTGACTATTTCCATTCCTTTATTCTCTCTTCAAGCTCAATAAAATCAATTAATTTCCAGGACCAATTTTTATCACTTTCAGTACCAGGAATATTAATTCTAGAATTTTCATCCAAACCCAAAATATCTTGAACCATTACAATTGGCATATTTGCTTTACATTTTAACAAATATTGCATAATACCAATATTAACATTTATATCATAACATTCATTTTTTCTTAAAAATTCTTTCAATTTAAATTTATGTTCATCATCAAGTGTTTTATACCACCCAAAAATAGTATTACAGTCGTGATTTCCAGGAAATACTAATACATTTTTATCTTCATTATCTTTATCATACAGATTATCTAAATCAATTGAAAATTGCAATATTTTTTGTCTAGTAAAACCATACTTTTCTCTTAGTTTTACTGTTTCTTCTCTAATTTCACCTAAGTCTTCGACTATAAAATCTTCAATTTTTACATTAGAATCTCTAAATAACTCATCAAAAAATCCATAACTTACCCCATCAGTATAAAATCCTTCTTTTCCAGATTTTCCTATGGGAATTTTGAAAAATGAATCATATCCTCTAAAATAGTCCACCCTTACTTTATCAAACAATTTCAAATAATGTTTAAATCTCTTTACTAGATATTGATAATTATCCCTTTTTATATTTTCAATATTATACACTGGACTATTCCATTTTTGACCATTTTCATTAAAATAATCTGGCGGAGTTCCTGATTCAAATGTAAATTTTCCATTTTCCATTTCAAAATATTCTGGGTTATATTTTGTTTCTACAGATTCAAAAACTGGATATACTGGCATATCACCTATTATTTCTATGCTTTTTGAATTTGCATATTGTCTTAATTCCATCCATTGCTTATATGATATGTATTGAAGAAACAAGTAATATTCTTTACTATTATTATTTCTTTCACTTGAAAATTCAGCATATTCATTAATTTCTTTTAATTTTATAAACTCATAATATTCACTATTGACTTTGAAATTGCTAAATGCCTCTTTAAAATACTTTTCTTTAAAATTATCATATATTGCCCTATCTTTATTTTCCCTTGCTTCTGCTCCTTGTATTAATCCTTGTTTTTTTAGTTTATCTAGTGATATATAATTTTCTTCTAATGCATAATAACTTATTGGTGAATATGGGTGTTTGTCACATTTATTTATTGGCAAAACTTCCCAATATTTTATATTATTCTCACTCAATATATCCACAAATTTGTATGCTTCATATCCAAAATCTCCTATTCCATATTTGCTAGGAAGCGAAAATATTGGAAGTAATATTCCTCTTTTTTTCATGTTTCTTTTGTTCCTTTCTTTAATCTATTTTGCATCTTTTGTATCTTCTGCAATCTACTTTTCCTTTTAAGTATGTTTTTATTTTTTCTCCTTTTATCAAATTTTCTTTTTGTTGTTTTGTTAGTTGCTTTATTTGATATTCCAATTTGCACGCTAGTGATTTTTCTTTACTTTTCCATGCTGTTTCCAATTTTATTGCATTATGCGATTTCGTGTATTTTGCACTATTTTTTCTTTTTTCTATGTGCTCATTTATCCTTTTCTCTAAATTGTTTGTCATTCCTGTATAAATTGAATTGTCTGCACATCTAATCATATATGTATAATACATTCACTTTTCCTCTATGTTACTTTTCTTTGTTTTGTTATATTATATTTCAATATAATTGTCAATAAAATATTGCATTTTATTTAGACTTATGGTATAGTAAAAAAACGATGTAGGCAAAGTCCTGTGTTATTTTCCCAAATTTCACTAATTAGTGATAGGGATGGGATAACCTCTAACTTTTTAGTTTATACATCAAACACTATTCAACAATAAATTTAAGGAGGAAAAATCATGAGTTTTACTATTAAGGGATGCAGTTTCTACGGCAATACTATCGTAAATGGTCGGATTGTAAATGGAGGAGACTTTTTCGGTGAAGAACCAAAAAAGATTGATGAAAAGAAATCGACAAGTGCAAATAACATAAGTCGTATAACCGTTAATTGTGATTGTGCTGATGTCCAGATAAATATTTCTAACACCAATACTATTAATGCACATTTTTTTGGTCATGCCACAACAGATGGAACTACTAAATTTGATGTATCTACATTTGGTAATGAAATCAAAATCACAACAAAATTGACAGGCAATTCCATGAATCTGCGTCTTGATATTGACATTCCTACAAGAATGTTTGAAAAAATTGATGT
The DNA here is from genome assembly GCA_934167135.1 of uncultured Clostridia bacterium. Lineage (GTDB taxonomy): Bacteria > Bacillota > Clostridia > TANB77 > CAG-508 > CAG-269. The sequence goes on along the minus strand of CAKPKI010000039.1, from coordinate 11,084 downwards.
AAAAAGTGAAAATGGTAACATCAATATTTCCGAAGGTATAAGAGTTAAAATGCTCAATCTTAAGTCCACAAATGGAAATGTAGAATCTAATGCTGTCTTCGAAGATATTAATGCCAATTCTATGAATGGCAATACAGAAGTATATTTAAATGCTAACTCTGATGTTAAACTTGATGTATCTTCTATGAATGGCAACTCAATTGTAAAGTTGCGTAATATCTCTCGTTGCAATCTTTCTACATCATCTATGAATGGTTCTGTACGAAATCATTTTCATCCTACAACTGGCTATATTGCTGTCGGAAGAGTTTCTTCAATGAATGGCAATGTTAGAGTATTTTAACTTATATAGAACATGATTCCAAAAAGCTCTTGAGCATCATCTTTCGATGTTCAAGAGCTTTCTATTTACTTTTATATTCGTATTTAGCTAAATCTTAGCTTTACTTCTACTAACACCATTACTTAATAGATTTATTTAATAACAAATTCTTCATAATCTTTATATAAACTTTTTTGAATGTCTCTCATCTTTTTTTCTCCTTCATTTGATGATGACATTATATCATAAAAAAGCTCAAATTGCACATTACATCTACATTACAGACTTATTACATTTTGTCATGGGGCTGTGAATTGTAACCATCATATTAAATGAATAATATAATATGCTGTAGAAATAATAATTGTAATAAATATTGCCAAAGCCATTGGCATCAATAAGAATAATCTTGTAAATAAATATTCAACTACTAGTTCATTTAAATTCATTACAGATAATTGTCCAATCTTACTATAATCTGGATAAATCTTTGCAAATTGTTTATTTACTTCATCAGATATACCTAATAATTGAGCATAAATTAAATACATTTCCCATATTTTTACTTCAATATGTTTTCTTTCATTAATTAGCGAATAATCTAAAAGAAATTTCTTTAATCCCATTAATGCTTCAGCTTCTGGTCTTAAGTTTTCATTATAAGGACTTGATAGTATTTTTTTATGCCATTTTTCCAAAACATTTTTATGTGTTCTAGACCAAATCTTAAGTTCTTTATTATCTATTATATTATTGCTTCCAGCAGCTATCTTTAATATGTCATATAATTCTTGTTCAATTTCTGTCTTTTTAAAGTGTCCATTTTTCAAATCTATGCTAAATACTTTGTTTCCTTTATCTGTTATTAAAATGTTATCATCATTAGACCATTTTAATAAAAATGCACCGATAATCCCATTTTTCAATTTTTTTTCACTAATATTAGAACAATAATATAAACTAGCATATGCAGTTTCTAAATCAATACATTGAGGTAGTTCACGACAATAATCAATACTTTTTTCATTTACTATGCCACCATGTTTCTTACTTTGAATATGCCTTGTTCCATAAAATTTCATATAAAGACATAATATCAAAAACATTATATATGTAATTATATAAACTTTTGTACCAAATTGATATGCCTGATCAGATGTATCCATTACTTTGTCATATTCTATATTAAATGTGCAGTATATGTTCTTTGCATTTCCTTTTGTCTTATCAATATATGAATTAGCTGTTTTAACTTCTTTTTTTAGTTTATCATTTACATATATAGAATATTGATATTGTTTTGTGTAATCTAGCTGAAAAGCATTATCCGTTATATTCTCTATATACAAGAAATAAGTATCATTAGGTTCTGAATATGTAATCTTTGATAATGGCTTTAAATCTATTTTTCCATTTCTATTCTCGGCATAACTTTCTATAATTGTCATATTTTTAAATTTTACGATAATTTTCTTATCTGTATTATCTGTAACTTCTACTTTATATTCAGCAGTCACATCATAATTTGGGAATCTGCCAGAAATTGTTTCTTTAATATTAGTTTCTGCAAATACCTTTGAACAGTAAAATCCAAAGGTTAAAATAATAATAAAAAATGTAATAATAATTTTTCTTTTCATTATTTTCACTCCTATTCATCTGTAGAAATCCATGTTTCAGTATTATATTTCTTTTCTTTTGCATCAAATAATCTAGCTAACTCATTATTAGTATAATAAATATAATCTTTATTAACAATACCATACTCAAAATCTGATATACCACTTCCTGTTAATGGTGCTTTAAGAGTATTTTTTTCTATGTATGCACCATTCAAATAATAATCCTCTTGCAATGTATAATAAAAATAATAATTATCAAATATATACCATACATATGTTAATTTTGTTGTCTCGTAATTATTTGTAACAATTGCATAATTAGGTTCACCTAAAGAATCCATAATATTATCAATATTTGAATTTTTCTTACCCTCTAACATAGTTTTATTCCCTTGAACGGCATCTGTATTCACTTCATCTTTTGTTACATAAGAAATCGTCCTGATATCTTTAGGTAGTGCATATACAATACTATTATTTGAATTAACATATATATCCATATAAGAAGTATAATATTCATCCGTATAATACTCTGTTCGATCATACTGGTCTGTATAAGATGAATTTAATGTTACTTTTCTCTCGATATCATATTTATGCTTAATATCAGAGTCTGTATAATCAATATTATTTTTACTCCATTTATTCCTTAAGTCATTTCCTAAATCCAGTTTCTTCTCTGTAATTCTTCCGTTTGAAACATAAGTTGAATATTTTAGATTATTACTAAACCAAAAAGAAAAGTCACCCATAGATATTAACAATTGATTTTGCTTTTTATCTTCATCTTCATTATTGAAAATATAATATGAATATCCTGATTCTGTAGAGTCAAATGATATGTTCTTTCCATTATATAAAATCCAACTAAAAATATTATTCGTATCTGAATATTGATAAAATAAATTATTTGGTGTACTTTCCTTTTTAACAATAGACTTATTGTTTGATGCGGATTTATTTGTTAAAAACATTGCCGCTCCCATTAGTCCAAACATAATTAAAAATATAAATGCTACAATAATTATACTTATTCCTTTTTTCATACATATCCTCCCAAAATCACAATTTTTCCCATCTGATAGTTTTTTACTCTTCTTCTACTTCATCTATATCAATGTGTAAATTTAAATCTTCTTCGGTAGGTAAAGCATCTATTATTTCTTTTGGTAGTATTTCAAAAGATGATACACCTATTGGATTTTCAACATTGTTTAATGAATATTCAACAGTTAGTCTCTTTTTACCTTTGCATAATATTAAGCCTATTGTATCGTTATCTTGTTCAGTTTTTAATATGTTATCTACAGCATTTATATAGAAATTCATTTTTCCTGTATACTCTGGCTTAAATTCGCCAACCTTTAATTCAATTACAACATAACATCTTAATTTTAAATGATAGAATAACATATCAAGGAAATAGTCATTATTATATACTGTTAACTTGTACTGATTTCCTACAAAACTAAATCCTTTTCCATATTTGTAATTCTAAAACATCAACAGATCAGCCATTTTCAACACATTTTTGCATATACCATAATCTTTTATCTATATCTTTAATTTTATCTAAAATAAGCAAATTATGAGACCACGGAATTTGTGCAGATGCCATCTGCACTTTTTCGTTAGAACTTATTTCAGCATAAAATTTTTTCATATTTTTAATGTTTCTTACTGAAAAACCTTTTATATTAGGGAACTCTATTTTCAATTCTGTACTTAAACTTTCTATAAATTTATTTTCCCAAGAAGAATTTTCATTTACTACTTTTCCAATATAAAAATATAGTTAAAGCAATCTTTTATTTGCATCACTCATAATTAAAGTTTGAGTTTTATAAATTTCGTTTTTAATGTTTTTGATTATTTCTTTAAAATCTTTCTCTAACATATTTTTATTTTTTCTTTTTTTGCTCTGCTCTTATAAACATTTTCTTGGTTTTTACAACTAAATGTATCATATTCTGTTTTAGGATTTGGAGCTGTAAATGCTTTACCACAATGTTTACAAAGTTTTAAATATTTCTTTTCTAATATAGCATATAGTTTAAAATTTTCATCTATGTATTCTTTTAAGCTTCTTATATGTATTTCAACACCATCATATTTTTAATTAGTTCTAATATGGTTTGATTCTAGTTTTTCAATTAAGGAATGGTTTATGTATTCATTATCATCTTTTTTAAGTTCTTTTAGTATGTTATATAAGGTTTGTGCATAGCTTACTATCTGGTCTGCTTGTTCATAGTATTTTTCATTTTTATAATATAATTTGTTTAATTCTGGTGTAATGAATTTTTCCATACTTCTCTGACAAATAAGCTTATTACTTTTTTCTATTATCTCTTTTATTTCTTCTTTACTTGCAGTTGGAAAGAAGATTTTAAAATAATTAATTATATCCATTGTATTAAAACCATCATAGTATTCTTTACCTGATACATTATTAAACTCTTTTAATAATACCTTTTTATCTAATGTATAATATCTATTTACTGGTAAATTATGTATCAAACCTAAAAGCCTATATTTATTTTATGTTAGGTAAATTAATACTTTATATCTACTAATAGATTATTCCATTATGTTGGATTTGTCAACATATATTTACCAATAATGGTAGATATATAGGATTTTTATGACAAAAATAATGCAAGTAAAAAATATTAGTAAAGGAGATTCAATCATTGGCTAAAGATACTGATAGAAAGCATTATACAGTTGAAGAATATAAGAAAATTACAAATTATGAAAATACTAAGAAAGTTTTAAAAGAAATTAAACTAGAAATACCAGAAGTTCCAGATATAAATGAAATTAGTAAATTTTCAATAAAAAGAGATGAGAAGATACTAAAAGAAATCGTAAAACCTAAAGAGGATTTAATTAAAGAATTATATAAGGATAATTTATCATTGTATAAAGAACTATCAAAACAATCCAAAGTTGTTGATGAGGCTGTAAAATATCAAAAAGAAAGAGAAAAAATACTTGCTGATAATGAAGAATTACACAATACTGTTAAAAATTTGGAACATAAATACAAAATAAAAAGCAATAATCTTGATTTTGACTTTAATAACAGGAAAAAAGAATTAGAGGAAGAATTTGAGAAAAAATCTTACAATTTAGAATATGAATATAAAGGCAAATATCATAAATTAGAAAAAGAAAATAATCGTTTACAAAAAATTATTAATAAGTTTTATGAAACGGTAGATAAATTTATAGTTTGGATTTGCCATAAATTTGGGATTGGAGAGTCAAAAGAATTGATTAAACACTTTCAAGAAGAAACTCATACTTTTATTGACCCTGTAAAACAATTAGAACATGAAGAAAGAGAAAAAGAATGGGATTTGGAAAGATAATTGTGAAAGAGGAGCTTTTAACTCCTCTCAATCTATTATATTTTAGATAATCTCTCATCCAATTTTTCAAATACTGTTTTTTGTGTTGTAGCTGACGCAAGTTCTACTGGTTTAAATAGTAAATTTGCTCTTTCTTCTTTTGAAACCATATCTCTTATTTTATTAATTCCATTTATACCATATTTTGCAATTTCTTTACATCTGTTTAAAGTTTTAGTTTCATTCTCTGTAAATAATACATAATATAGTATAGATTTAAATAATATTTCGGCTGTTTCTTCGTAATATGAGTCATCATCAGTTCCTTCAATTATAATTGCATTAGTTACAAAATCAATATCTTTTTCATCTTTAATATAATCTAATATATTAACTCCTTCATTTATTGTTTGTAATAATTCTGCTTTAGTAGAAATATTTTTACCATTAACATTCATACACTTAAATACCTCTTTTCTTTTTATATAATTAAAATTTTAATAACTTAATAAATAAATTTGTCTGAGTCTGAATATAATAACTTATCTAATATATCTTCGTTTTTTTCTAAACAAATTTTGATTGCTTCTATTGTTTGTTCCTTAGTTCCATTTGGTTCTGAAATATAAGCATTTCTTCCAAATCTTTCTTTAAATAAAGTTAGATACTTTATAAATTCATTATCAGCATCTGATAATTTGATATCTTTAATATTATTTATATACTTTTCAATATTTTCTTCCATCTCTAACCTCTTTCGCTATTATCATTATTTTGCTCTTTTTGTTCCATTTTTCTTCTCATTTGTGCTATTTTTTCTGGATCAGACATTCTTTGAATTGGTGGAAGATTCCTATATGCACCAAAATTGGTTAATTGCTTTATAAAGTTTTCCCTTGTTTTACTTGATGATACTGCATTTGTTTGCCTTGCTATTTCTGTAGTTGCAGGTAATATATCTAATTGTTTATGAACAAATTTGTCAACAAATGATAAATTCATAAATAAATTATTTTTTTGTAAAAATTGTGCTACTTTTTGTTTTAATGTCAATTTGCTTTCATTTGGTTGCACATCAATACTTTCTTGAACTTGCTCTTGTTTTTCTTCTCTTGCAGGTCTTATAATTTCTCCAAATTCATTTATAGAATAACCCTCTGGCATTCTTACATCTTCTTGTTGTGGTATAGTATCTTCATTTTTTCCGAATTGTCTGCCTGTCATTTTTTCAATCATTTCTAATTTTTTAGTAAGATTAGGAATATTATTAAATCCACCATTTCTAGTAACAGCTTCTTTGTGTTTATCTAAATATCTAACATTTGCAAATTCTTGTATTAGCCCTTGTGCACTTTTAAATACTAAATCAAATTTTTCTTTGCTTATATTTGGGTCATATAATTGTTCAAATGCTTGATTAAAATCTCTCCAAGCTCCGTCTCCAAGATATTTATCAAATTCATTTTCAATAATACTAGAATCATTAAGTATTCCATAAAAAAATGTATTAGCAGGTACTTGACTTCCATCTTCTCTTGTTATAATAGCATCAATTTTTTGTTCTGCTAACTGTTCAAATGATATTTCTTTATCAAAATCGTTTCTCATTGAAACTGCAAGTAATTTGACTAAATCATCACACTTTTTATATGAATTAAATTCTGACAAATCTACTTTACCTATTATAATGTCATCAGCTTTTACATTTTCTCTTATTGCTAATTGAGCAAGTAAATTTATTGCATTTTCTTGTATTTGTTCTCCATAAAATTTGCCTGTTTCTTCATTTCGTCTTATTAGTCCAGCAACTTGTCTTGAGTTTGATTTTTCATCATATTTTTGATGACTAGCATTTGAAGGATTTAGCATTAAGTGTCCCATTTCATGAGCTAACCTAAAATCAGCATTATGTCCTTGTATATCTGGATATCTATAAGCTAAATCATAAGTAAATTTATTATTTTCAATATTTCTTTGTCTTACTTCACCTTTTGTTGTTGCATTTTCTGGATCATCATATATCAAAGATGTTTCATCATTAAAATATATATTTAAATTTTCTTCTGATGTATTTTCCATAAAATTTTGCATTGCTATCCCATCTTTACTTAATAAGTTAGCCATTTTTTCTCTTATTTTATCGACTCTTTACAATTCTTGACTTATAACCTGTCTAGCTTTTTCTGAGTCTTTAGCATAAATAACATATTGCCCATTTCCAACTGTAAATTTTCCCATTTTTTCCTCTTTCCATAGTGTTATTTTAATATAAGGAATAAAATAGCACTAATAACTAATTGTACGAGTATAATTATTCTAGTAACTTTATATATTTTTTCAATCTTGTTTCTTCTCTTTTCAGCATTCCAGTATTTTCCAAAATGTACTTCTGAATGTTCTATATAATCATCAACATCATCTGTATAATTTCCTCTGCCTGTAGAATAATTGTATCCTGCATATTTTGTATCTGGTAACAAAGGTCTATATACTGATAAAATATACCAATATGAGAATACATTTCCTAATAAAATTGCGATAAACCACTGTCCAAATACTAAAATATTTTTGTTATTTAGGTATTCGGTAATAAAAGGAGATAGCTTACTCATATTTAATTTTATTATGACATATAAAATGTAAGATAAAATGATTCCTACAGATATTGTAAAACATTGTGTTCCTATTTTTCTATGTTTCATAGTTTTATTATATCTGTCTTCATTATCTTCTAAAATATTCATGACTTCTGAATATAAATTATGTGCTTCATTTTCTTGGTTGGTAGTATCTACATCTATAGTAACATCAAATTCTCTAAAATATAATGAAACATTAATTTTATTATATATATCATTAATAGTATTATTTTGACTTTTGGTATAAAAACTAACATATAAATCTATAGATATGCTTTTTATTGTACTTGGCTGATTTAAGTTACCAACAAACCAGTTATAATCACTTTCTTTTATATTTTTTCCATTTTTAAATTCTATTGTGTAATTTATGGTTGTATTTCCATTTTCATATTCCCATTGTTTTTCTCCATAAGGAATATTCTTATTTTTATTTTGTTCTAATTCAAATTTTCTATCGTAATTTTCTTTGTAATCTTCTAAATGATTAGCAACTTTTACTATTGTTTCTAACGGTATTTGTTTATTTACTACTTTATTGTTCATAAAAAATCCTCTTTTCATAAGTTTATTATTCTATATTTTTTATACCATTACTGCTCAAAAATTTCAATGTTTATGCGTTAAATTTCACGCATATTTTGTTTTTTTATTTGCTATACTGATTTTATAAATTTTCGTAATAATAGGAGGGATTATTATGACTTTGTTAGAAGCAACAAGAAAAAGAATTGATGAACTATGTAAAATAAATAATATGAATATAAATCAATTAGCAATAGCTTCTGGAATTAATCCCTCAACTATAAGAAGTATTTTTAAAGTTATAAAGAAAGCTCCTTCTTCTGATACAATTTACTATATATGTATTAGCTTTGGAATTTCTATAAAAGATTTTTATGATAGTAAATTATTTGAAGATTTAGATGACGATTAAAAGAGAATGATAAAATAAATCTTTACCATTCTCTTTTTGTTTATACATTTATTTAAATCTATCTAATATGTTCTTTAATGATTCTTCATTATAGTTATTTTCAAATACATAATCATACTCGAATTTTTTATAATTTATTCTTGCTACCGAAACGCAATCATCAAATTGTTTCTCTGTTATGAGATTGTTCTTTATTGCAATATTTCTTCTTAATATATCGTTCGCATTTATTAATATTTTTGTATTGCAATCTTTCCAAATTTTTAGATATGGTAAAAGCATCCATTCGACTATAATGATTTTATTTTCTTTAGATATTTTGTTTATTTCTTGTTCTACTAAGTTATTTATTAAATTACTTATCGGACTTTCTGTATTTTCTAAATTATCAATCAATAAATTAAAATATTCTGATTGCAATTTAAAAGTATGAGGCATTTTACTTTCTGTATCAATATATTTACTATTTAATATTACTTTATCTATATCTAAAAATGGGCACTTTAGTTTTTCACTTAATCTTAATGCTAATGTTGATTTTCCTACTCCAGAATCTCCAGTTATTCCTATTAAATTCAATTTAATCACCTCTGTAATATATTTCTTTCTACCATTATTCTGCTATATTTATTTTCCAAAATCCATTTTTGGTAGAGCCAACTCTTTCAATTATGCCTTTTTCTTTTAGGATTTTAATATTATATGATATACCATCTCTTGTTAAATCAAGTATTTTAGCCATTTCTACTTGTGTAATAGCTGGATTTTTCTTAATTAAATTTATTATTTTTTCTTGTGTAGTCTTTTGTGTAGTTTCTTGTGTAGTTTCTTGACTAGATGTTACAATCATTCCATCTACAGCTTCATTTATAACTTTAAGCATAAATTCAATAAACTCATTTGAATTTCCTTTATTATTACAATTTTGAATTGCTGTATAATATTCTTCTTGATGTTTTCTTATTATACTTTCTATTGGAATATATTTAAACAAGTCTTTCCAATGTGCAAGTATTGCTGTTTGCCATAATCTTGCTGTTCTTCCATTTCCATCTGAAAAAGGGTGTATAAATACAAATTCATAATGAAATATAGAAGATAAAATTAAAGGATTAACTTTTTCTTTTACTTCGTTCATCCAATTAAATAAGTTATCCATTAATGCAGGAACCATTCTATGAGGTGGAGCCATAAATATTTGAATCTCCCCATCATAAACAGCTTCTCCATGATTTCTAAATTTTCCGCTATCATCTTCAATAGCAAAAGTTAGTATTCCTTGTATCTTTTTTAAATCCTCTACAGAATACGGATTCACATTGTCAATTTCTTCATAAGCTTTATATGCATTTTTTACCTCTTGAATATCTTTTTGTTCTCCTATAACCGCTTTTCCATTTATTACAGCTTCAACTTGAAACAATGATAATTGATTATTTTCAATAGCTAAAGATGAATGTATTGACTGTATTCTTGTTTTCCTTCTTAATTCTGGAAATCTATTTAAACTTTCAAAATAATTTGCTTCTCCTATTTTTTCCATTATGCTTGTTGCTAAATTTAACATTTTATCTGTTATTGTATATGGTGGGTAATTTATTTCCATTTGAAACCTCCAATTCCTATATGTATTATAACACAAACATATTCATTATAATACTATCTATTATTTATTTTCTACTAACCATTTATAAACTTCATCTTCTGTAAGTTTATTTTTTTTCATTTTTGTAATTTTATCTTTAGCTTCTTTTTTCCATTGTTCAAAATCTTTTTGAATTGTTTTGCTTTCTTTATTTCTCTGTGCTATCATAAACTTTTGTCTGTAGATTCTTCTATAAAGAGCTTGTGTTTGATTATTCTCTAAATTCTTTTTATATTGTTCATTTGCTCCTTTTTCTTTGCAAGATGGACTTTGATCTACATTTGACAAATAACAATATATTTCATTTTGTCTATAATTTGGTATAAAATATCTTCCACAATTTAAACAAGTTTTAATTTGCAAATTCTCGTGTCTTATAACTTGATCTAATATTGCAAAACACATACTTGTTAATTTTGTACTTGTATAAACATTATGAAGTTCTAATTTTGAATCCTTGTTATTTATTTTTTTTATCAGTTCTGTAATAGTTTCGTTATGATTATAATTATGTATGTTTATGTAATTATCTGTAATAACCTCTATATCTTGTGAATATGTAT
>CAKPKI010000038.1 GCA_934167135.1 uncultured Clostridia bacterium | reverse complement strand
CTTCGCGTTTTACATCTATGAGTGCCATCAATCTGTAGTTATCTACTGTAATCCATTCACTCCACATAGCTTTGTTGAACAATCCAATTAGCTTGTACCATAACAACTGTGCTACACTTGGTAAATGATTAGTTTCGAGCCACTTCTCGAAAGCTTTTATTAATTCTATGTATGTCATTTTATTTATCCTTTCGTAAAATTTTAAAAGGGATAAACTTATATGTGTCTATCCCTAGTTGTTTATAATCCTAATTCTTTTAATGTGTATTCTTTAGATTCTTCCATTTTTTTGTACATACAATTCTCGTCAAAATCAGGAAGATTTATTCTTTCATCAGTTCCTAATACTATTCTTAAATATTCTTTTTCTTTTCGTAATGGATTCTGAAACTTTACAATATATTTTATTTTGTTTCGAAATGGTCTAATAAAATTTGCTAAATATCTTCGCTCTACTTCATCTAATATTTCTTTTTTCAATTTGAATACCATCTCGTATTTTAATGGTCTTTCAACTTTTACTATATCTAATCTTTCATTTCCGGTTTTGCTCTTCAAATCATTACTGTAAGTTTCGATACAACTGCAAGGTTTTCCATATTTGTTTATTAATATTTCCCCACATAAAAACCTTTTCTCTCCATTTTTATATGTAACTATATCTCCAGATTTTAAGCCTGATTTTTCAAATTTTTTATTTTTTATTAATGCAAAGTACTTCGTTGAATTATCTACTGTCCATTCGTGCCCTTGTTGTGAAATTTCTTTATGTTTTAATATTTTTATTTTCATCTCGTCTTCATCTGCACTTATGACTTCTGCTTTATACATACTTGTATCTGTAAATATGTATCTCTTATTAGTTCCTTTTATAATATCTCCAACTTTAAATTTCATTTTCAATTCCTCCTATACAATTCCTTTTAAATTCTTTCATAAACACTTCATGACTATATATTTTTTCAAATTTTAATTGTGCTTCTTTTTGATACTTGCTTCTTAATTCTTTATCAAGATCATATTGGGAATGACATTCTCGGCAAACTGGTATAACTAATCCATATTTCATACTCATTTGTCTGTTGTTTCCTCCAAATACTTCATTTAAATCCATTTTTGGTCTTTTTTTGCATATATAACAAACTTTTAAATTGTCTGTTATTATGCTAAATCTGTTATCTTCTAGCTTTTTCAATTTCTTTGATTTTTTCTTTATCTCTTTAACTTGTTTGTATTCTTTATATTTGCATTCTTTACATTCGTCATATTGAATTTTTCTTTTCTTTTTTACACAATAAATATATTTTTGATAATCTTTTGTTCTGAATCTAAAATTTTTACATTTCATGTTATTTACTCTCTTTTTCTTGATTTTCTAAACAATTTTTGATATAATGAAATAGAAAATCATATATTTATGTTAAGATTTTTAGAAGTTATTTTGGTTTGCAGACTTGATAACTTCTTTTATTTTGAAAAATCTATCGATTATACTTCCTTGACCTTTTTCAGACACTATTTTGTAGATTGTTTTTATAATTACTTCATATTCATAATTTTCAAACCTTAATTCGCAATTAGCTTCTTTAGCTTTGATTAATTCTTCTAAGTTTTTATTTTCTGTATCAATAGTTCTATTTACTCTTATTAGATTAATTATAGAAATAAATATTAGTATTAGTTCTATAGCATATATTACTATCATTACTATTTTCATTCTTCTCACTTCCTTTCTAAATATTTTTTAATATGTATATAATGCTAATTGCTAGCAATACATAAACTAAATTAATTATCATGTTCATTGTTACTATTTTTGATAATGTTTCTGCTACTAAAAACATTACAAATATAAACGCTAATGCTATAATCCAAAATATTAGTCCTCTAATTAAATTTTTCATTTGTTTTTCCTCCTATTCTTTTATTATTTCTCTTGCAATTTCTTTTAAGATTTCTTTTTTGTCTTCTTCATTTAAGCCTAGTTCATACAACAGTACCGCTCTTTTATCTGCTATTAATTTACTTCCTGTATTTTTAATTCGAGGAAAACCTTTTGCATGAAATATAGCATCTGCTGTTGCTCTTCCACATTTTCTCCATTCCATATAATCCGTGACTCCTATCGTGTCTGGAAGAGTTTGAAATGTAATTTCTTTTCCCACATTCTCATCTCCTTTACTTTTTAATTTCCACCTGGTATAATCAATTAAAAGGTGGTGATTTTTTTGAAGTTATTGATATTATTTATATCTTTAGTTGTTATTCATGCTATTTATAATTTAATAAATTTTTTAAGGTATAATCATATACTAACAATGTAGAATTAAATACCAAAGCCAAAACATGTAAAAAAGAAATCTTAGATTATATAAAAAATTCTGGTGTTAAAGACAAACATATTAATATAGCTGAACCTATGGGTTTTGGGCAACTTGTTACTGGTCGTGTTTCGGTTTTTAACAACTTACTTAGTTATAGAACAGATGTAGCCACTGCAGTCAGAGACTTACTATTAGAAGCAAAAGGAAATTATTGGTATAGATTTGTTAATTCAATTAATCCTTTTTATTGGCTAAAAATCATATTGTATATCCCAAAATATTTGCTTTCTTACTTAGGTTTAGATGCTGACAGTGTCTTTGTAAAAATTTTTCAATTAATTTACTGGGCAATTGGAATTATTTTTACAATTATAATTACCGTTTTTACAGATGAGATAAAAACATTAATTTTATCATTTATCCATTTTTCTTAAGAAGTCTATATGATTCTTTCGTATAGGCTTTATTGATATAATTGCAATATCATATATTAGCATCCACCAAAAAAGTATTTCTTTAATCATTTCCATCCTCTCATCTCCTCTCTTCTTTGTACCTTGCCGCATTTATTTGTTGCATTTTTGCAACTCTTTTTGTAAAAAAAATTCTGTAAATTCTTCTTCTTTAATATCTAATTCCTTACTTAAGTTAGATGCCTCTTCTAAACTCATTGGTGATTCATTAGCAATTTTTCTCCCTAATATATACGGAGAACATGGTATTTTAGGGGCTATAGATTGAATTGTCTTACCCTTTTCAACTATTCTTCCTCTTACCTTTGAAGTATTTATCATAATTGTTACCTCCTTTTTTGCTTGTTGCATTTTTGCAACTCTGCTATTATTATACACGAATAAAATATATTGTCAATACATTTTTGCAACTTTTTTTATATTTTTTACAATTTTTGTTGCAAAAGTTGCAAAATATGTTATAATAGCTTTAATGGAGGTTATTATGATACAAATTGATTATGAACTTGTTGGTCAAAGATTGAAACAAGCTCGAGAAGAAAAAGGAATTAGTTTAGAAGATGCTGGCAAAAAAGTTGGTGTTAATAAAAGTACTATTCTTAGATGGGAAAATGGACAAACCGAAAAATTTAAAATTCCAACTTTAGAGATACTTGCTGATTATTACGGTGTTAATCCAGCATGGTTAGTTGGTAAAGATTCCAATAAATTTTTTAATGTTGAAAAATTAGATTCTTTCGGAAATTCAGTAATCCCTATTCCAATTTTAGGCACAGTTAAAGCGGGATACGATTACTTAGCACAAGAAAACTGGATTGGTACTGTTGATGTAGAAACTTCTTTGGTTGGAAATGGTAAAGATTATTTTGCATTAAAGGTACATGGTAATTCAATGTCCCCTGCTCTTATCGAAGATGATATAGTTATAATAAAGAAACAAAATGATTTCGAAAACGGAGATATAGTTGTTGCAATTATAAATGGAGATGAAGCTACAATTAAAAAAGGTAAAAAGAGTGATAGCAGTATTTTATTACAACCACTTAACCCTAGCTATGAGCCATTAATCTTTACTTATGATGAAATGAAAACTATACCCGTTGAAATTGTCGGTATAGTAAAACAATTAAAAAGAGAATTTTAGGAGGTCGTTATGAAAATTATTGATTTTTTTAAATCTTTTTCCTCATTCTCAAGCCAAAACAAAAATAGTCAAAATTATTGCGAAAAAAATAAATCAGACTCACATATTATTGATTATAAAAACAAAGAGGTTTCAGTCATTGGGTTAGATAACACAGAATATAAAACAAAACAATTTTGTAAACATGTTGAAAGAGATGATATTGTTTTAATTTCAGACACTGTATATGACACTAATTCTAAAATATATCATAAATATTATGATTGTTATGAAGATTGGCCTTTGTCCTATGATTTTAAATTTTCAAAATGGAAATTAGCTGATATAAATACATTAAACGGATATTCAGAATGTAACAGGTGTTTTGAAAGAGATTATCGTAATTCTCATCCTAATTTAAGGATGACTGGTTGTCCTTTTAATTATTATTATGAGAATTTAAAATAATAAAGAGAAATATGTTACTAGTTTGCGACAAGGTACATATTTCTCACACATAAACACTGTTGAAAGTATTTACTTTATTATTATATATGATAAAGCCTTTATTTTCAATAGTAAAATTAAAATTTATTAAAGAAAATGGAGGTATTTTTATTATGTCAAAACGCGGAAATGGAGAAGGCACTATATATTTCTCAAAAAGATTAAATAAATGGGTTGGTCAATTTACTGTTGGTAGAAAATCTAATGGTAAATTGAACCGAAAAACAGTATATGGAAACACTCGTAAAGAAGTAAAAGAAAAAATAACAAAAGCTTTGGCAGATATTCAAAATCAAACTTATATTGAAAAAAATAATATTGAACTTTGTACTATATCAAAAGAAATCATTGAAGATAAAAGAAAATCCAATCAGATTTCAGCAAGCACTTACAATAGAGCTCAATATACTCTTAAAATAATAGAAAAAAGTGTTTTAGGTCAAACCCCTATTCAAAAAATAACTGCTAGTAATATAAAAGAATTTTTAAACGGAAATACTAGTTATGCAGATTCTACACTGAAAAAAATTTATCAACTTTTAGGTCAATCATTTAAAAGAGCTGTTGAAAGAGATTATATAGTCAAAAATCCTATACAATTTGAGGAAGCTAAAAAGCCAAATTCAAGTCAAGCGACTACAAAGGTTGAATCATTAACTGTCGATGAAGAAAAAAAGCTTATATCGCTATTGTCGCACGAATCATCACTATATAAGCCAATCATATTACTAATGCTTTTTACAGGTATGAGAATCGGAGAAGTTCTAGCTTTAGAATGGGACTGTATAGAAAACAATTTTATAAATATTAGACAAACTTTATCTAAAGATGAAAATGGTAAGGTGATTTTAAGTAAAAAAACCAAAACCAAAAATTCATTAAGAAGTTTACCTATAAATCCTATAATTTCTAATATTTTAAATTCTATTCCAAAAACTGATTCCTTCCTCTTTCCTAACGTGACAATACGAGGTGTTCAAAGGTTCTTGACTAAATTTAACGAAACTCATTGCATTACAGATCATATCCACCCACATATGCTAAGACACACATATGCAACAAGATGCATTGAAGCCCAAATGAATGTAAAAGTACTTCAAAAAAAACTTGGACATAAAAATATTCAAACAACTTTAGACACTTATGCTAGTGTATTTGATAAATTTGAGGGAACCGAAGATGATAAACTTTTAGGCTATTTTGAAAAAAGTAATATCGCGTTGCATTAAAATTGCATTAAATCGTATCAAAAAAGAGAGTTTTTAGAACTCTCTTTCCTTACTTTGGTGCGGATGAAGGGACTTGAACCCCCACGTCGTTGACACTGGTTCCTAAGACCAGCGCGTCTGCCAGTTCCGCCACATCCGCATAACTAATCGACAATTGATATAATACCATATTTATAAAACAATGTCAATAATTTTTAAAAATTTTTTTACTTTAATAACGACATTTTTGCATATCTATGGTATAATTATTAAGTAACTTATTTATTGTCAATGAAAGAAAGGAAGCAATATTATGACAGACAAAGAAAAATTACTCGGCAACTTATTTCGGAAATCCATTTATGAAGGAACTACAGTTCCAGACTATTTAGAAACATTTGCAAGAACAATATATAGAAATTTTAAAACTGAGGATTTCTTAATTTTACAATTAGCTTCACAACTTTACGAGTCAGCTCAAATTAGAAAAAATGATTCAAAATACATGAATATGCAATCAATATTCACAAACGAAGCCTTTAATTATACAACTAATAAATATCCAGGCATAAAATTATGTGTATCACAGCGTTTTAAAAGTGCTATGAGTGAGCTATTTAAACGTTCCGAAAAGATATTTGATGAAGGTAGGTCACCAGAAATCAGAGATTTAATTGCTTCAAAAATTACCATCTTAGAAGAAGAATCTCAAGAAACAATAAGTTATGAATATAATATCGCATATGATTTAATGCAACATTTTTCAGCACTTAACTCATCTGATGATTTTCCTTTATACATCAACTTAGCAATCCCTGACCGACAAGTTGGCAAAAGCAAATTTGAACAATCACAACATCCAAACATTATAATTCCAAATGATGATATTATTATAAAAGAATTATCTGTATTGGGTAAAGATTATATTTCAAATCCAAAAACACATGGGTATCAGGCGTACCATACATCTTATGAACTAATTTCTAAAGAAAATCCTTCTTTGAAAATTTTCTCGGAATTACAAATTACTACAATATCTCAAGCAAATTATGAACCCGCAAATCACAAAAAATACAAAAAAAAACGGAACGAAAAATGGAGTGAGTTTTTCTCATTTGATTCAACAAAAGTTCATATAGATGGATACTATCCACAATTTGATTGTGATTATTCTGGATTAACAGAACCATTGCATGTTATTGAAATTCCAAAAACATTAATATAATAACATTGACAAACCCACCTGAAATATTTTCATGTGGGTTTTATTCTATTTTATTATTTTACTTATAGCAAGTCCATCGCCAACTTCTAAAATTTCTGTCTCTATATTAGGATTTTCTGTAACTTCTTTTATGTACTCTCTCAAATTTCTTACTGCTGTACGTTGTTTATGTTTGTTATAATCACTCATAACATAACCTTTATATAATATATTATCAGCTAATATTACTCCAGTTGGTTTTATCATTCTTAAAGCTTCTTTTAAGAAAAATGGATATTTTCCTTTTGCAGCATCTATAAATACTACATCATATTGTTCATTTAATGTTGGCAAAATTTCAACTGCATCTCCTTCGTATATTTTTATTTTTTCATCTACACCAACATTTTTTATATTAACTTTTGCTTCTGCAATTCTTTCTTCATCTCTTTCTATTGTGTCTATTCTTCCATTTGCTTGTAAATATTCTGAAAAGCACATTGCAGAATACCCTACAGCAGTCCCAATTTCTAATATTTTTGTTGGTTGTACTTCTTTTAGAATTTTATCTACTACTTCTAAAGTATCATCCATAATTATTGGAATGTGTTCTTCTAATGCTTTTTGTTTTATTTTTTCTAACTCTTCCTTGTTCATTTTATCATTCCCTTCTTCTAATACAATTCTGCTTAAAAGCAACTATTGTTAAAACTAATGCCAGTACATAGGTACTGGCATATTTTTTATGCTTTATTTGCGTTTCTTGCTGCTCTTTCTCTTTCTTTATTGTCTAATATTTTCTTTCTTAATCTAATTGATTTTGGTGTAACCTCAACAAGTTCATCATCTTGAATAAATTCAATAGCTTTTTCAAGTGACATTTGAATTGGTGGAACCAATCTTAATGCCTCATCAGAACCAGAAGCTCTTGTATTTGTTAAATGTTTTTCTTTACATACATTTATAGCTAGATCTTCACTTCTTGAGTTTAATCCAACAATCATTCCTTCATATACATCAACACCCGGTCCTATAAATAGTTCTCCCTTATCTTGAGCATTGTACAATCCATATGTTATTGATGTTCCATTTTCAAATGCTACAATTGTTCCTCTAACACGAGCAACAACTTCACCTTTAAATGGTTCATAAGAATCAAATATACTATTCATTATTCCTTCACCTTTTGTATCTGTAAGGAATTCTGTTCTATATCCAATTAATCCTCTTGCTGGTATTTTGAACTCTATTTTTGTGTGACCTATTTCTGCTGGTTCCATATTAACCATTTCGCCTTTTCTTCTACCTAATTTTTCAATTACTGTTCCAACTGATTCGTCTGGAATATTTACAACTAATCTTTCAATTGGTTCACATTTTACACCATCAATTTCTTTGATTATTACTTTTGGTCTTGATACTATAAGTTCATATCCTTCTCTTCTCATTGTTTCTATTAATACTGATAAATGCAATTCTCCTCTTCCTGATACTATAAATGAGTCTGGTGAAGCAGTTTCTTCTACTCTTAAACTTACATTTCTATCTAATTCTTTAAATAATCTATCTCTTAAATGTCTTGATGTTATAAATTGTCCTTCTCTTCCGGCAAATGGCCCATTGTTTACACTAAATGTCATAGATACTGTTGGTTCATCAATATCTACAAATGGTATTTTTTCTGGATTATTGAAATCACAGATCGTATCACCAATATGAATATTTGGCATACCTGAAACTTCTATAATATCTCCTGCTGATACTTCATCAACTTCTACTTTCTTTAATCCCATATGTGTATAAACTTTTGCTATTCTTCCTTGTGAGATTTTATCATCTTTTTCACAAATGCTTACAGGCATTCCTACTTTTATTTTTCCTCTTTCTAATCTTCCTACAGCAATTCTTCCTACATAGTCATCATAATCTATGTTTGAAACTAACATTTGAGCTGGTCCTTCTTCATCACAGTTAGGTGCTTTTATTGTATTTATTATTGTTTCAAATAAACATGTTAAATCTCCATCTGGGTCTTCTAAATTTAATTTAGCTGTTCCATTTTTTGCTGATGCATATACAACTGGAAAATCTAATTGGTCATCATTTGCATCTAATTCTATAAATAATTCCATTACTTGGTCTAATACCTTTTGTGGTTCTGCTCCAGGTCTATCAATTTTGTTTATTACTACAATTGGTTGTAAATTCATGGCTAATGATTTTTTTAATACTTCTCTTGTTTGAGGCATTGCTCCTTCGAATGCGTCAACTAGTAAAAGTACTCCATCAACTGTTTTTAATACTCTTTCAACTTCTCCACCAAAATCAGCATGTCCAGGTGTATCAACTATATTAATTTTTACATCATTAAATTTTACTGCTGTATTTTTGGCAAGTATTGTTATTCCTCTTTCTTTTTCTTGGTCATTAGAGTCCATTACTCTTTCTGCTACTTGTTCATTTTCTCTAAATACATGGCTTTGTCTTAGTAAAGCATCTACTAATGTTGTTTTTCCATGGTCTACGTGTGCAATTATTGCAATATTTCTTATTTTTTGATTATTCATTTTCTTTCTCTCCTTTATTATTTTGCTAATTCTAATATTTTTTCCATTATTTCTTTTGTAATTTCATCTAATTCATCTTTACTTCTATTGCTAAAGTCCATTGGTTCACCGTATTTTATTGTCATTTTATCAAACGGTTTTTCTCCGCCTTTTATTCCTACCGGAATAACTCTTGCTCCTGTTTTTACTGCAAAAAATGCTGCACCATCTTTTGTTTTTTGTCCTTTTTCTACTCCGTTTCTAGTTCCCTCTGGAAATAGTGCTATACTTTCACCATTTTTTAATGCTTTAAGAGTTGTTTTTAATGCCGATATATCTTTAGAATCTCTTTTTACATATATTCCTCCAAACACAACTCCCAAAAATGCAAAAAACGGATTTTTTCTAAGCTCTTCTTTTGCTAAAAACCTTACATGTCTTTTTGCAGTAACTACTATTAGTGGTGGGTCTTTATATGTTCTATGATTTCCACAATAGATTAGTGGTTCTTTTTTGTCTTTTGGTATGTTTTCAGTTCCTACAACTTTTACTCTATGTACTACTATAAAATATAAACGTATAGCCGTTCTAACAATTGCTCTTGTTATTTGCTTAAATATCATTATTTGCTACCTCTTTCTTTTAATCTTGACCTGGGACATATATATTCTTTGCTACAACATCTAGTGCTATAACATTCATAGCTGTCAATTTTTCAATTTCTTTTCTTGCTTTTTCTTTAAATTCTTTAAGTGTTGTTTGAATATTATAACCATACATTACAGTGACTTCCATATATATAGTTGGTCCAGCTTCTGTACTTGTAACTCTGGTTCTTATTACTCTATATATTGATGGCATTTTTTCAGCTATATATTCCATTATTTGTCTGAATACTGTATCAGATATTGTGAATTTTCCTAAATAACTGAAAGTTGGTCTTATTATTGTTTTTTCTGATATATATGGTTTTTGCCCAATCCCTTTTGATTTGAATATTTGTAGTGGATCCAATAAATATCCTGAAAAATCTTTTTTTAGTTCAAATGTTGGAACTGGTATTACATGTTTTCCTTCTGTAACACGAATATTTCTCGCTGTTTGCATTTCTTCTTCTGTTGCAACTTCATTTATATATGTTATATGTGATACTTCTGGTAATCCTAAATTGGCAGATATTTTTTGCACCATTCCATCTGATGTTCCCAATATTAATATCTTGTCTGGTTTATATTTTTTTATTGCTTTTTCTATTGGCTTTTTTTCTTCTTCTTCATAAAATAATGCATGTTTTACTGTTTCTATTTTTGTTGGTGCTTTTTTTGCTGAAACACCAGCAATTATTTCATTGTCTTTAATTAATAATCCATCATCTATTATGAAATGTATATCTTTTTCACTAGCTACCATTTGTGCTCTATAACTTTTTCCTGTCCCTGATGGTCCTACAAACGCATATACTTTTACTTTTTCAAATGACATATTTTTCTCCCTTTACTTAGATAAAGGCACGATAATTCGTGCCTCACATCTTATGTGTTTAAACTAAATTTTTTCTGGAACTTCTTCAACTTCTGCGATTTTGATATCTCTAACATGTTCGATTTTCTCCCATGTTGTTTCTCTTTTGAATAAACACTTAATATTTATTATTACCCATGTTCCCATAAATAATGGATAATATAATAATCCTTTTAACATTGGTTTTATTGGCTTTCTATCAAGTACCATTGCAACTACTGCTGTTCCTATTGGTAATAATAATGTTGGTATTAAATATCTTAATATATTTATTGCAAATTCTATATTTGTCATTGCTTGTGAAGCATACATTACACAATTTATAAATAATACTAGCATTGTTATTATTAACATTGGTGTTGTACCTACAATGTATAAAAATCCATCAAATGTTACTATTGATTTTTTTTCTTTTACACTATTAAATAGTTCTCCTGTATATCTTTTCATACATTGCATATGTCCTACAGTCCATCTACTTCTTTGTGACCATGATTGTTTAAATGATGTTGGTTGTTCATCATATACTATTGCATCTGTTGCCCAACCTAATTTTTTTCCTTTTATTATTCTTCTTAATGAGAATTCAATGTCTTCTGTTAATGTTTCTGTTTCCCATCCGTTTGGTTTTACTACATCAAATCTTACCATGAAACCAGTTCCATTTAACAATGTTGATAATCCTATATTATATCTTGCTAAATGATATAATCTGTGCATTGTCCAATAAAATAATGCATATCCAGCTGTTATCCAATTATCTGTTGGATTTTTTATATCTCTATATCCTTGAACTACATCTTCTCCTTGACATAGTTTTTTGTTCATATTTACTATGAAGTCTTTGTCTACTATATTATCTGCATCAAATACAAAAAATGCATCATAATCTGCGTTTTCTTCTATTTTTTGTTTTAAAAACCATTGTAATGCATATCCTTTTGTTTTGTGTTCTGGGTCAAATCTTTCTAAAACTATTGCTCCCGCTTTTCTTGCTACTTTTGCTGTATTGTCTGTACAATTATCTGCAATTACATAAATATCATATAAATCTTTGTCATATGATTGGTTTTTTAGACTTTCTATTAAGTTTGATACTACTTTTTCTTCGTTATGTGCTGGTATTATTGCCATAAATTTGTGATTTTTGTTTGTTAAATATGGTTTATCTTTTAATTTTATTAATGCACACAAACTTATTACAGTTTGATAACACCAATATGCAGTTAAAATATAAACTAAAACTTGCTTTAGTATATACAAATACTCCATTTTTTACCTCTCTCTTTTCTTTTTTAACTATTCTTAATCTTTAGTGGTTTTATTTATATTTTATTTTTCCACCTTTTATATTATACTATTATTTATTTTTTTTTGCAATATGTTTGGAAAATTTTTCTTAAATTATATCTCTTCTATTAAAGCTGTCATACATTGTTACAAACATAAGAATAGCACAAACACCTAATACAGCAAGTGAAAATCCTAATGATGTTGTATCAGCACTTACTATGTCAACTGCTGATATTATATTTTGAAAATTAGGAAAAACTTTATCTGCAATATCTAAATTATTAAATGGTATTATTTTCACCCAATCTTTATCTATAAATGAATTTATTATAAGCATTACAAAACTATTTCCCATATATGTTGCTAAACTCAGACCTAATGATACTGATGTATTTCTTGTTATAACAGAAAGCATAAGTGCAAATATAGCAAACAGTATTACTGGTACTAATTTAGCAAAATAATATCCTATAGTAAACAATGTATTACCTATTTTCTCCACATTACCATTTTTCACAAACAAATACTCATATCCATTTGTATTAAAAAAGATATTTGAACATATTACAGTCAATATTGACATTAATAATGTTATAACAATTAAATAAAAGAAAATTGATAATACTTTAGCAGTTAATATCTTCCATCTCTTATTTGGAGTTAATGCCCAAAATTTTATCGTACCTGTTGAAATTTCTGATGATATTGCACTTCCAGCCATAATCATTGCAAATATCGATATTACTGATATTACAAAGCTTGAAGCTAATGATTCAAATATCATTCTGTAGTTTGTTGTTAAAGAACTATTAGGGTTTTCAATATTATTTTCTATTTTATATATATTTAATTTTATACCATCTTCATATTTCTTTTTTTGTTCTACTGTTAATACTTTACGAGTCTTATAGTCAATTCCTGTTCTAATACTTGCTTGTTCAGATTTTATTTCTTCTAAATATTCTTCTTTTGAATCTTTTCTGGTTTTGTTCTCACTATTCCCAATCTGATATTTAATTCTTAAATCTAATAGTTGTATATTATCATTATATTCTTCTTGACTTATTTGTTTTTGTTCTAATTTTTGTTGTTCATTATTTTTTTCATATTTTATATATTCATCAAAATCGTTTTTTACTACTATATCTAATAATTTT
Organism: uncultured Clostridia bacterium; assembly: GCA_934167135.1. GTDB lineage: Bacteria > Bacillota > Clostridia > TANB77 > CAG-508 > CAG-269. Next base: position 866 of record CAKPKI010000038.1, on the reverse strand, counting down.
TCATCTATTTCATATCTCATATTATTTAATACTGTGTTTCTCCAATTTGCATAATATGTATTTATATTATTTTGAATTCTTACCTCATTTATCCTTATTTTATTTTGTAATTCTTCTTTCTCACTTTTAACCATATTGGGTTCTTCTAGTTGTTCTTTGTATAATTCATTGTCTTGTTCTAAATCCTCTTTCCAATCACTTGAATATCCAACACCTACATCATCTGATCCATCAAGGAATTGGGTTATTTTTGTCATTCCTAGTCCAGCCAAAAGAGCTAGTATAATAAGTATCATCACTAATTTGGTGGAAAACTTTTTCCATGTTTTTATATTCTCATCTATAAATAATTTATATATTTTCATATTACATTTCCTCCTTTGTTGCATTAAAGAATATTTCTTCTAAGTCATGTTCTTTAGGTATAACAGCTTTTACACCCACATCTGCAATTGCCAGCTCTTTTATAATTTGAGGTATTCTGTCTGTTGGAAGTGTAATAACAACATTATTATCTTCAATTTTTGTTTTTAATTCAAATTTTTCTTGTATTATAGCTTGAGCTCTTTCTACTTCATTTACTCTTATTTCTACTTTTTCTATATATTCTTTATCTTGTATATTTTTATCTGTTATATTTTCAACTTTAACAATTTTTCCATTAGATAAAACTGCAACTTTATCACACATTAATTGCATTTCTGTCAATATATGTGATGATACGAATACTGCAACTCCTTGTTTGTGTGAGATTTCTTTTAATATATCTCTTAGTTTTTTTATTCCTGCTGGATCTAATCCGTTTGTTGGTTCGTCTAAAATTAAGACTTTTGGATTGTGTAGCAATGTTAATGCTAATCCTAATC
>CAKPKI010000037.1 GCA_934167135.1 uncultured Clostridia bacterium | reverse complement strand
GTTCAACACATTTAGAAATGTTAAAAGAATATGTTGTAGAAAATAAGATGAGCTTAGGAATTGCATATGATGGAGACGGAGATAGATGTCTTGCTGTTGATGAAAATGGAGAAGAAATAGATGGAGATAAATTATTAGCAATTATTTCTGAATATCTAAAAAAACACGGAAAACTTGAAAAAGATACTATTGTAGCAACAGTTATGAGTAATTTAGGATTAAATAAATATGCAGAAAAAGAACAACTACAATTTATCCAAACTAAAGTAGGAGATAGATATGTATTAGAAGAAATGCTAAAAAATGGATATAATCTTGGAGGAGAACAATCAGGACATATAATTTTGTTAGAATATAACCCTACAGGAGATGGAATATTAACATCATTAATGTTGATACAAGCAATATTGGAAAGTGGAAAAAAATCTTCAGAATTAGGAAATATAGTACAAAAATATCCTCAGGTATTAATAAATGCTAAAGTAGATTCAAAAAAACAACAAGATTACAAAAATGATAAAGAGATAAAAAAAGTAATAGAAGAAGTGGAAAAAGAATTTTCTGGTAATGGAAGAGTTCTAATTAGGCCATCTGGAACAGAACCACTTATAAGAGTTATGATTGAAGGGAAGGATAGGAAAGTAATAGAGCAGAAAGCCAGAAAAATAGCTGATATGATAGAAGAAAAATATCAATAAATCACTTGACATAACTAAAAAGGCTAGTGTATAATAATTGTGTTACTTATATTTAAATACAGAAAAATTTTTGTATTAAAAGAACTTCTACTTAATATGGAGGAAAAACAATGAATGGATTCTCAAAATATACCAATTATGCACATTGCACAGGAAAAATCGAAGAAGAAATTATTTTTGACCATGAAACTCATGGTGAAAAGTACTATTACACAAGACTCACCGTAAATCGGTTGAGTGGAAATGTGGATAAAGTACCAATTATTTTTGATGAGTACTTATTAAAGAAGATTTGTACAGATAAGGGAACGGTACTTGATGTAATAGGTAAGTTTAGATCATATGATTGCGTGATACACGAAAAATTAAGTGTAATATTATTTATTTTTGTAACTGAAATGAAGGTTGTAGGAGAAGAGGAACCGAAAAAAAGTGGAAATAATGTGTTTTTGACTGGACGGATTTGCAAAGTTCCCTATTACAGGGAAAAGAAATATCTGAAAGATGATAAAGAACACATTGCAAAAGTAACAGATTTATTACTTGCAGTGGGAAGAGGACATGGACGGTTCGATTATATTCCATGTATTGCATGGAATAATATTGCAAAAAAGACTAAAGATCTAGAAGTGGGCAGAGAAATAAAAATTTGCGGCAGAATTCAGAGCCGAGAATATTTTAAAAGAGTAAAACCTACCTCTGAATTTGTACATAAAGGACAAATTAATGAAGAGGTTGGATATTGGAAGACAGCCTATGAGGTGGCTATATTTAAAATGGAGTGTTAGTAGAAGAAAAAGAGGAACATAAAATGTTCCTCTTTTAACTTGCTTTTTTTAATAAAAGATGTTAAAATACGAAAAGAAAGAAGGGTAATTATGGGATTTTTTGATAAATTAAAACAAGGATTAAATAAAACAAAAGAATCAATAAATGAAAAAATAAATGATGTATTTAGTAATTTTAGAAAGGTAGATGAAAACTTTTTAGAAGAACTTGAAGAAGCACTAATAATGTCAGATATAGGAATAGAAACATCAACAAAAATAATTAATAATTTAAGAGAAAAAATGAAAAAAGAAAAAATTGAAGACGAAGAACAAGTAAAAGAAGCATTAAGAGAAGAAATTGCACAAATTTTAGAAATTTCAGACAATTCATTAAAATTAGAAACAAAGCCATCTGTAATATTGGTAATAGGTGTAAATGGAGTTGGAAAAACAACATCAATAGGAAAAATGGCTTCAAGATTATCAAAAGATGGAAAAAAAGTTGTTGTTGCAGCAGCAGATACATTTAGAGCAGCAGCAGTAGAGCAATTAGAAATATGGGCTAAAAGAGCTGGAGCAGAAATAGTAAAAAGAGAAGAGGGAATAGATCCAGCTTCTGTAGTATATGATGCAATTGCAAAAACAAGAGAAATAGGTGCAGATATCTTAATATGTGATACTGCTGGAAGATTACATAATAAAAAGTATTTAATGGATGAATTAAACAAAATACAAAAAGTAATAAATAAAGAAATGCCAGAAGCATCAAAAGAAGTATTATTAGTAATAGATGCAGGAACAGGACAAAATGCAATATCACAAGTAAAAGCATTTAAAGAGCAAGCTGATATAACAGGAATTGTACTTACAAAGCTAGATGGAACTGCAAAAGGTGGAGCAGTTATAGGAATTGTAGAAGAAAATAAAATACCAGTTAAATTTATTGGAGTTGGAGAACAAATAGATGACATGGAAATCTTTAATTCTAAAGATTTTGCAAAGGCAATTATATAAGTGAAACACAAAAAGGAGAAACTATGGAAACAAATAAATTCAGAATTAGTAAGAAATTAAGAGCAATAATTGTAATTGCTTTTATAGCAATATATGTTATAGGAACATATATATCTTTAAGAGGGCAATATTTAGAATATGTAGAATTAGGACAACAATATGTAGAAAAATTTTTCACAGATATAAAATACAAATATTCCATAATGGGAATAAGTTTTGTATTATTAAGTATAATATTATATTTTACAAATATAGGAATAAAAAAAGGATTAAAGCCATTTTTTGAACAAGAAAAAAAGGAAATGCCTAAACTACCTAATAAATCTATTACATTAATAGTATCAGCAGTAGCTAGTGTAATAATATCAAACCATTTATTAGATAAAGTATTGTTATTCGTAAGTAATGCTTCATTTGGAAAAACAGATATTATATTTAATTTAGATATCTCATATTATATGTTTATTAAGCCATTAGTAGAGAATTTAATAAATTATTTTGTAACTTTAATGATTGCAATAAGTGCATATATGGCTGGATATTATATAATAATATTTAACTTGTATTTTAAAGCAGTTGACAGAGAATTATTAAAAAATAGTAAGCTTATAAAAAAATTATTAAGAAATGCTATTATTTTATCAATAGGGGTAGGTTTACAAACAGCATTGAATACTCAAAATATAGTAACAGGAAAATTCTTAACTTTAAGTAATGAGACAGAATTAACAGGTGCTGGGATAGTAGAATCTACAATTCAATTATATGGATATTTAATATTAGCAGTAGTAATTGTATTATCTGTAATAATGGCAGTTAAATTTTTTGCACAAAAACAAAATAAAAAGATAGTATATCCAGTTGTTGCAATACCAATATATCTAGTTATGTTATTTTTTGTTATGGTTGGTTATGATTTGATATTTGTTAAATCAAACGAATTTGATAGAGAAAAGAAATACATATCAGAAAATATAAAATCTACACAAAATGCTTATGGAATAGATGTAGAAGAAACAAGTATTGACTATTCTGGAACAATTAAAGAAAATGAAGTAGATGAAAATACTGATGTTATAAATAATATAACAATAGTAGATAAAAATTTAGTAGAAAAAAGTTTAAAAGACACACAAACAGAAACAGGATATTATACATATAACAATGTGACACTTGCAAAATACAATATAAATGATAAAGAGCAACTAGTATATGTTGCACCAAGAGAAGCAGAAAATAGTACAATATCATATAATAATAAAACATATGAATATACACATGGAATAGGACAAATTGTTGTATCTGCAACATCAGTTACTGAGGATGGAAATGTGGAATATTTACAAAAAGATATTGCAGGCTCAGATAATATATATCAAATTAGCCAACCTAGAATATATTATGGAGTAGAAACAAATAGTGTTGCAGTAACAAATACTAAAAATAAATCTGAATATGATTATACTGATAATAATGGAGTAGAACATGTAAACAATTATGACGGAAAATCTGGAATAAAAGTTGGATTTTTCGATAGATTAATATTAGCAACTAAAAACAGAGATATAAGACTTGCTATGTCAAGTTCTGTTTCAAAAGAAAGCAAAATATTAACAAACAGAAATATTATAAAAAGAGCAAAAGCAGTATTGCCAAGCCTAATATATGATGAAAATCCATATACTGTAATTGATAATGGGCAAATATACTGGGTATTAGACGCATATACTATATCTGATAAATATCCATATTCAACATATACAGAAATTGAATATGATGGAACAAAACGAAATATTAATTATATAAGAAATTCTGTAAAAGTAATTATAAATGCATATGATGGAGAAATGACATTTTATATAACTGATAGAAATGACCCAATAATAATGGCATATTTAAAATTATATCCAACAATATTTTCAGATTATACAGGGAAAGAAATTCCAGAAGGAATAAAAGCACAATTAAAATATCCACAATTTTTATATGAAGTTCAATCAGAAATGCTTATGGTATATCATAATGTAAAAGAAGATGTTTTATACAGAAATAGCGATATTTGGGCATTATCTAAATATGGTACAGCAACTTCAAAAAGCAAAACATCAACATTAAAACCATATTATGCTATTATAAAAACACCAGACAGTGACAAAAATACATTTGGATTAATACAAATGTATACACAAAATGAAAAATCAAATATTATATCTTATCTTGTGGGAACATGTGATGGAACTGAATGTAAATTAAAAATATATAAATATCCGTCAGATAGTAATATACTAGGACCAACTCAATTGGACAATCAGATAGGACAAGATGAAACAATTTCGGCTGGATTATCAGCAATTAATGTCACAGGAAGTAAAATTTCCAAGGATATGAAGATAATTCCTATAAATAATACTGTTTTATATGTGGAAACAATTTATCAAACAATGGCAAATGAACTAAATCAACCAACAACTCTAAAAAAGGTAATTGTTGCATCTGGAACAAAAGTTGCAATAGGAGATACATTAGATGAAGCACTTTCGAATTTATTATCACAATCAGCGGTGAATATTGATATAAACAATACAGAAGATGTAGACGGATTAATACAAGCTATTATAGATGCTAATAAAAATTTAACAGAATCTAATGATAGAAATGATTGGGAAATGATGGGCTCTGATTTGAAAAGACTTCAAGAATTGATAAATTCTTTAGATAAGATGGTTAAAGAAGAAAAGAATAAATAAGAAAAAGTGAAGTACAAAAAATATATTACCTTTTGTACTTCATTTTTGTTACAAAAACACTTGTAAAAATAATATAATTAGTGTAAAATAAAGTCAAAATGTAAATAATAAAAAAGAAGCACAAAGAAATGAGGTAAAACAAATGAGATTTGTAACAGACGAAAAAAGCAAAAAAGAATATAAAGAATTTTTAGAAAGACATGAAAGATGTAATTTTCAACAATCACCAGAATGGGCAAAAGTTAAATCAAACTGGAAAAATGAAGTTGTATTAGCAGAAGACAAAAATGGAAAAATAATAGGAGCAGTAAGTGTATTAATAAGAAAAATACCAATATTCGGAAATATAATGTACTCATCAAGAGGACCAACATGTGATATACATGACATATCAGTAATGAAGCAATTAACAGATGGAATTAAAGAGCTAGCAAAAAAATACAATGCAATAGTTTACAAGGCAGAACCAGACATATTAAGTAGTGATGAGGAATACAGAAAAGTAGTAACAAACTTAGGTTATAGAATAAAAGATGATGCAAAAAACTTTAGAGAAGAAATCCAACCAAGATATGTGTTTAGACTAGACATAAAAGACAAAACAGAAGACGAGATATTTTCTGGTTTCCATTCAAAAACAAGATATAATGTGCGTTTAGCAACAAGAAAAGGTGTAGTGGTAAAAGAAGGAACAAGAGAAGACTTAAAAGAATTCCATAGAATAATGGTAGAAACAGGAGCAAGGGATGGATTTATAATAAGACCATTATCATATTTTGAAAAAATGTATGATGAATTAGCACCAAACCACATGAAATTATTAATGGCATATTATGAGGACAAACCAATATCAGGAGTAATTCCTATTTTTTATGGAAATAAAACTTGGTATTTATATGGGGCAAGTAGTAATGAACATAGAAATTTAATGCCAAACTACCTATTACAATGGGAAATGATAAAAATAGCAATTGCAAGAAAAGATGATGTATATGATTTTAGAGGAGTTTCAGGAGTAGTTGATGAAAATCATCCTCAATACGGATTATACAGATTTAAAAAAGGTTTCGGAGCAACATTTACAGAGTTTATAGGAGAAGTTTATATACCATTTAAACCATTAACTTATTCAATATATAAATTCTCAGAAAAAACATTTAGAAATCTTAGAGGACTTAAAACTAAGTTCAAAAAATAAAAAGGAAGAAGTAAAACATGAAGGAACTTATAGTAGAAAAAGAAAATTTAAAACATAATTTAAAAATTATAACAGAAATAATTCAAAAAGACGAAAAAAAGCCTAAACTAATAGCAGTAGTAAAAGGAAATGGATATGGATTAGGCTTGTTAGAATACACAAATTTTTTGATTGATAATGGAGTTGATTTTTTTGCGGTAGCAACAGTGGAAGAAGCAATAAAATTAAGAGAAGTGGGAATAAAGCAAGACATTTTAATGATGTCATCAACTGCTGTAAAAGAAGATATAGAATTATTAATCAAAAATAAAATAATATTAACAGTAGGTTCAAAAGAAGCTGGTGACGCAGTAGAAGAAACAGCTAAAAAACTAAAACTAGAACCTAAGGTACATTTAAAAATAGACACAGGATTTGGCAGATATGGTTTTATATATAGCCAGAAAGAAGAAATGATACAATCAATAAAAATGTGGAAAAATATAAATATAAAAGGAGCATTTACACACCTTTCAATTGCATTTTTTGGAGATGGTAAAGAATCAAAAGAACAATATGATAGGTTTATGGAATGTATAAAAGAATTAAATAACAATGGAATAAAAACAGAAATGTTACATATTTGCAATTCATCAGCATTTTTACGTTTTCCTGATATGCATTTAAATGCGGTAAGGGTGGGTTCAGCTTTACTTGGAAGACTATCAATTCCTAACACTTGGGGATTTAAAAAAGTTGGATATCTAAAATCAAATGTAGCAGAAATAAAAACATTACCTACTGGATATAATATAGGATATTCAAATTCTTATACAACAAAAAAAGAAACTAAAATTGCAATAGTTCCATGTGGTTATGCAGATGGATTTAATGTAATTGTTGATAGAGATATGTTTAGACCAATAGACAGATTAAGATATATTGTTAGAGATACTAAAGATGCATTTAAAAATACGAAAATATATGTAACAATAAATGGGGAAAAATGCGAAGTATTAGGAAGACTAGGAATGTTTCATGTAAGTGTAGACATTACAGGAAAGAATGTTAAAATAGAGGATGAAGTACATTTTAATATTAGTCCAATGTTTGTGGATAGTAGTTTAACTAGATATTATGAATAAATATTATATGAAAGGAATGATAAAAATCAATGGAGAAAAAAGAAAAAAAAGCAGAAATTAATTTTTTCAAAAAAGTATGGTATTCTATAACTAAGTTTGAACAATATCCAACATTGGCTTCAGAAGGTTTTTTTAGAGCAATAAAATATTTAGCAATAATGGTTGTAATAGTAACATTATTTTCGTTAATAAATCCAATATCAAAGACAAGCAAAATGGTATGGGATTTATCTGAATATATAGAAAACAATGTACCAGATTTTACAGTATCAGATGGAAAACTATCTATGGAAATAGAAGAACCTATAATAATAGGACAAATAGAAAATAATTCTATACAGAAAATAGTTGTAAATCCACTTGCAGATAATGATGAAAGCAAAAAGCAATCAGAAGATGAACAAACTGTAGAAGGAATAACTATATTCTTTTTTAAAGATGAAATAATATTAAATGCAAAAGCAGATTCAGATAAAATAAGAACTCAAAAATATACATATAAAGAATTTATATCAAACTATACAAAAGAAAATGAAGCGAATTTTAATAAAACAGAACTAATAGACTATATGAGAAGCTCACAAATGAATTCATTTTATGCGAGTTATGCTTTAAGTAGCTTTATTGGATTATTTATAACTGGTTTTGTATATGCATTATTAGATGTATTAAGATTAAGTGCTTTTGGTTGGATAACAGCAATAATAGCAAAAATAAAACTTAAATTTGTAGCAGTTTACAATATGGCTGTATATGCATTTACATTACCAATGATTTTAGAAATTATATATATATTAATAAATAGCTTAACAGGATTTAAAATTAAATATTTTTCAGTTGCATATACAACAATAGCATATATTTACTTAGCCACATCAATTTTTATATTAAAAGATGATTTAATAAAGAAAATGCAAGAAATAATGAGAATAAGAAAAGAACAGAAGAATGTAAGAGAAGAAATAAAAAAAGAAAACGAAAAAAAAGAACCAGAAGAAAAACCAGAAGACAAAGAAGATGAAAAAGAAAACAAAAAAGGCGAAGATGGAGAAGAACCACAAGGTTCAGAGGCATAATATCAGGGGATTTTGCAATAATAAGGAAAAGAGGTTTAAAAATGGATAAAGACAAATCAAATAAAATATTAAAAACATTATTAAATATAATCATAACAATAATATGTTTAATAATAATATGTGTTGCAGGATATTTTTTATATAAAAACAATAAAGAAAACAATTCAGATGAAACTAAGTTAGCATATACAGATTTAGTAAAAGAAATTCAAGCTGGTAATGTAGAAAAGATAGAAATGACAACAGGAAGTATGACATTAAAAGTAAAAATGAAAGATATTGAAAAAGAAAAGACAACAATAATACCAAGTGTACAAGTGTTTTCAGAATTAGTACAACAAAAGGTTTTAGAAGAAAATAATATTCAGTTAGAAACTAAAAATCCAAGTATATTATCACAAATACCATCATATCTATTTTCAATTTTACCAACAATAATTATGGTTGCATTATTTATAATGATATTTAAAATGCAAGGACTTGGAGATAAAGGTGAGGTATATGATGATACAGAAAGAAAATCAAAAATCACATTTGATGATATAGCTGGATTAGATGAGGAAAAAGAGGAATTAAAAGAAATTGTAGAATTTCTAAAAAGACCAAAAAAATTCACAGAAATGGGAGCAAAAATCCCAAAAGGAGTTTTATTATATGGTAAACCAGGAACAGGTAAAACATTAATAGCAAAGGCAATTGCTGGAGAAGCAGATGTTCCATTTATTTCTATGAGTGGTTCAGAATTTATAGAAATGTTTGCAGGACTTGGTGCATCAAGAGTAAGAAAATTATTTGATAAAGCAAGAAAACTAGCACCATGTATAGTTTTTATAGATGAGATTGACGCAATAGGCTCAAGAAGAACAAGCAATAGTGGAGCTGAATCAGAAAATAACCAAACATTAAATCAATTATTAGTAGAAATGGACGGATTTTCATCAGAGGAAACAATAATTGTTTTAGCAGCTACAAACAGACCAGAAATGTTAGATAAAGCATTATTAAGACCAGGTAGGTTTGATAGACAAGTAACAGTACCAGCACCAGATTTAACTGGTAGAGAAGCAATATTAAAAATTCATGCTAAAGATAAAAAATTAGCGGAAGATGTATCATTATATAGTATTGCAGAAGATACAGCTGGATTTACAGGAGCTGAACTTGCAAATATTTTAAATGAAGCAGCAATAATTGCAACAAAAAAAGACCATGAAGCAATAACAAATGCGGACTTAGATGAAGCAGTTAAAAAAGTAACAGTAGGTTTAGAAAAAACAAGCAGAAAAATATCTGACAAAGACAAAAAATTAACTGCATATCATGAAGCTGGACATGCAATAGTAAGTCAATTTTTACCAACACAAACAGCAGTAAAAGAAGTATCAATAATTCCTAGAGGAATGGCTGGAGGATACACAATGTACAAATCTGATGAAGATAAATACTATATATCAAAAACAGAAATGCAAGAAAAACTTATTGCATTATTAGGTGGAAGAGCAGCTGAAAAATTAATATTAGATGATATTTCAACAGGTGCAAGTAATGACTTAGAAGTTGCAACACAAATAGCAAGAGATATGATAACAGTATATGGAATGAGTGACGAAATAGGAACAATATCATTTAAAGCAAGTGATGGTCAAATGGATTATCAAATGTTTGGAGAAGATATGCAAGATGCAATAGGAAAAGAAGTTAAAAGATTAATAGATACAGCATATAGAGATGCACAAGAAATATTAAAACAAAATGTTGAAACATTACATGCCATAGCTAAAGAATTAATTACAAAAGAAAAAATAAATGAACAAGAATTTAACAAATTCTTTGTTAATTAGGTATTAAAAGGACAAAAAGTTCTCAAAAAAGTACCAGGAAAGGAGCACGATAGAAAAATGGGGGATTTTGCTGAATATATTTTAAATGAAAAAGACTTAATATCAAAAATGGAGATAATTTATTTTTTAGCACCAAAGTTAAAATTGAATTTTGATAAATCTATTGTATTTAAAACAGAAATAGCAAGAATGTTTTTAAAATATAGTAATATTGATGTAGATAATAATATAGTTTTAACTGCAAGTTTATTATGCAATTGCAAAAAAGTAGATGATTCTCAAAAAATAGGAAAATTAAGAACATATGCTAAAGAAGGAGCAGAATATTTGGCACAATTAGGGTTTGACGAAAGATTTTGTAGAATTTGTGAAGGTGTAAACAGATATGCAAAAAATCCTAGAGAAGGTGAAAGTGATATTCTAGAATTAGCAGACCAATTTGGAGGAATGTTGATAGATAGACCAGAAAGAATTGCTTTTAATTCTGATGAAGCTATGGTATTAGTAGAACACAGAAATTTAAAATCAGAATATAATAGATATTTGGAAAGCTTTAGAGATTTTGTTGGAGCAATGGAAAAAGTAGAAATCCAAGGTGCAGTTAACACTACTGTGTTTGCAAGATTACAAAAACTAATGAGGGATTCTAAAGATGTTCCGCAATTTGTAAAAAATATTGCAACAGAGTATTCTATTAATGTTGATAGAAAATTGGAAGAACTAGAAGAACTTGCTAAAAATGCAAGAAATACTGCAAATAGAGCAATGTTTACAAGTGAAATAGAAGAGAAAATTTTAAAAAAGGTTAATTCTGATTAAATAGAAGCTTGAATTATAATAAATGGAGGGTTTGTATGTACGAAGTATTTGCAGATTTACATGTACACATAGGAAGAAGTGAAACAGGTAAACCAATAAAAATAACAGCAGCAAAAAGCTTGAATTTTGCTAATATTGCAAAAGAATGTGAAGAAAGAAAAGGAATAAACATAGTAGGTATAATAGACTGTGCTTCACCATATGTAATAGAAGATATAGAAAAATTCTTAAAAACAGGTGATGCATATGAATTAGAAGATGGTGGAATTATATATAAAGACAAAGTATGTATTCTATTAGGAAGCGAAGTAGAAACATCAGAAAAGGGAAGAAACGGAAAAAGTGGAGCTGCACATAATGTATGTTTCTTTCCACACTTAAAAGATATAAAGGCATTTTCACAAGAAATGAGCCATCATATAAAAAATATAACATTAAGTACACAAAGAGCAAATATATCTGGATATGAATTAATAGATATAGTAGAAAAATATAATGGAATTTTAATACCAGCACATATATTTACTCCATTTAAAAGCTATTATGGAAACTGTACAGATAGATTAAAAGATGTGTTTAAGGAAAAATATGAAAAGATTTTTGCAGTAGAATTAGGTTTAAGTTCAGATACATTTTTAGCTGATATGATTTCTGAACTAGAAGGAAAAACATTTGTAACTAATTCAGATGCACATTCATTACCTAAAATTGCAAGAGAATATAATAAGATGTTAGTTGAAGATATAAGTTTTAAAGAAGTTGTAAAGGCATTGAAAAATGAAGAAGGAAGAAAAATATTAGCAAATTATGGGCTAGATCCAAAACTTGGAAAATACCACAGAACACATTGCGATAATTGTGATAGTACAATTGAAACAAAAGAACCTGTTGAGGTATGCCCTAAATGTGGAAGTGAAAAAGTTACATTTGGCGTTTTTGATAGAATTGAATTGATAAAAGATAAAGAAACAACAAAAAGCCCTGAAAATAGACCACCATATATATATCAAATTCCATTAAGCTTTATACCAGGAGTTGGAGGAAAAACAATAGAAAAATTGTTAAATAACTTTGAAACTGAAATGAATATTTTACATAAATTATCAGAAAATGATATAGAAGCTATTGTTGGAGAGAAAATTGCAAAAAATATTGTAAATGCTCGAGAAGGAAATATGAAAGTAGAATCTGGTGGTGGCGGAAATTACGGAAAAATTACAGCTTCGTAAAAATAAATATATTAAAAGAAAATAAATTAAAGAAGAATTCTTGATTTTTCTTTAATTTATTTTGGTTCTAAAAATATTGTGTATGCATAAATATTAACAAGTTTTTATTATAAGGAGATAATTATGCGAAAGAAGAAAAATGATATTTTTATAGCCATAAGGGAAGACATATTAACTAATGCAAAGGCGTATTTTATTGTATTAATTATATTTGCTGTTGGAATATTTTTAGGAGTTATGTTTGTTAATAAAACACAGGATAAAGGCGATATTGAAAAATACATAAATACATATATAGATGAAACTAAAACAACAAAAGATGGAAATTATATAGAAGAACTACAAAGAGATATACAAAATAATATAATATTAGTTATAGCTTTATGGTTTGCGGGAACCACAATAATTGGTATACCAATAGTTCTAGGAATAATCTTAGTTAGGGGATTTTCATTAGGATATACAATTGCATCATGTGTATTTGTGTTAGGAAAGTTTAAAGGAATAATTTTTATATTAATAACAATATTTTTACAGAACATTGTGTTTATACCAGCTCTGATAATATTGGGTGTAAGCAGTATAAAATTATATAAATCCATAATTAAAGATAGACGAAAAGAAAATATAAAATTATCAATATTGAAGCATAGTATAATTTCACTAATAATCATGTTTGCACTGGTTATTAGTTCTATAATTAAAATTGAAATTTCATATAGACTTATAAAAAGTTTTGTTAAATATTTGGTTATATGATTTGTTTTAGTTATATTTCTAAAATTTTTCAGAAATATTCGTCACCTCATGCAAAGCTTATATTTCAAGGAATTTTGTATATTAATAAAAAAATAAAACAGTATTATGCAACTAATATTAAAAAAATATTTGAAAAATCTCTTTACTTTTGATAAGAAATTTGGTATAACATAAGAGTAATCAGTTATGTAAAATTGATTGCAAAAGACAATAAAAAATATCATAGGTGGGGGAAAAAATGGAAGAACAATTAAATTTATTTTTTGGATTTTTAGAGAATGAAAAGAAAGTGTCTGCAAATACACTACAGTCATATAAGAGAGATTTAAAACAATTTGAAAAGTACTTACAAACAAGTGATGAAAAATATAATGAGTTAACAGATGAAGAAATAAAAGAATATATTAAGTACTTACAAGGTGTTGGAAAAAAACCATCAACAATATCAAGGGGATTAGCTTCAATAAGATCATTTTATCAATATGAAGCAAAGAACAAAGTAGTAGAACAAGATCCTACAGAAGGAATTCAATCACCTAAAATAGAAAAAAGAGTACCAAATGTATTAACATCAAATGAAGTAGCATTACTATTAGAACAACCTAAAAATGTTGATTTAAAAGGAACAAGAGATAAAGCAATGTTAGAATTTGCATATGCAACAGGAATGAGAGTAACAGAAATTATATCATTAAATGTAGATGATATAAATTTAGAAACAGGATATGCAACATGTAAAAATGGTAAAAAAGAAAGAACAGTGCCAATTGGAGAATTATCTTTAAAAGCATTAAAAGACTATATGCTAAATGCAAGACATACAATGATAAAAGATGACAATGAACAAGCACTATTTGTAAATGTAAATGGACAACGTTTAACAAGACAAGGATTTTGGAAAATTATAAAATATTATAAAGAACAAGCCCATATAGATAAAGATATAACACCACATGTTTTAAGACATTCGTTTGCAACACATTTATTACAAAATGGAGCTGATTTAAAATCAATCCAAACAATGCTTGGACATTCAGATATATTATCTACACAGATATATATGCAATTTCAAGATGAATCACTAAAAAATGTATATAAAAAAGCTCATCCTAGAGCTTAGAAAAAACACTCAAAAAGATTATTTCTTTTTGGGTATTTTTTTGGTTTTTTATATATTATAAAATTTAATTAAATTCTAAAAATAAATAATTAAAATATAAGCTTTTTATTACATTCCTCGGTTTATTACAAAATTTAAGAACTTCTAATTTGTTTTATGGGTCCTTTCC
>CAKPKI010000036.1 GCA_934167135.1 uncultured Clostridia bacterium | reverse complement strand
GGCTTACCTATTAAGTCATCGTTTTTCTAAAATTAAAGTTTTCAAAAAAAATTACACATTTTACTTGACAAAGTCATTCCTTGAATATGCAACTTATGTAGTAGAAGGAGCATCTGTTATTTGAATTGCTTGATAATTTGCATATGCTAATGTTTTTTGTGCTATTCTTTTTCTTGTTGCTTCTAACAAAGTAATAATAGTCCCTCTTATTATTACGAAAATTTATAAAATCAGTATAGCAAATAAAAAAATATATGCAATTTAATGCAGGGTAATTTCATCAAATATTACAAAATAGCACAATTTTGTAATATTTCTAATAAATACCCATCATTAAGTAAGCAGTTAAACATATTTGATTTAACTGTTTACTTTTTTCCTTTTAAATAATTTTTGTGTATTCCGACTCCTATTTTTCTTAATATATTCATATTTTCTTGTGTCTTTTTTCCTTCTTTTTCAATTTCTCTTTTTATTGTGAATATCTTTTTTAATCCCTTCCATTCTACTAAATAGTCTGTAAAAAATTCTACTTCTTTCAATACATAACATGTTTTCTTCTCTATTCTTCCGTGATTTTTCTCTAATGTACTGTATATTTCATATTCACAATCTTTATTGCTTTCATCCATATATTTTTCATCAAACATCGCATATACTTCTTCGTAAAATCTTCCTTGGTTTGCTTTTAATTGCAACACATAGTCTCCTTTATTATCTATTATTTTTTCTGCTGTTTCTTTTTGGCAGTGCATTGCATCCGCTGTTATTACAATTCCTTCGATATTCATCATATCTATAAAATCTCTTGCTGCGGGGATTTCATTACTTTTACTATCTACTGGTATTTGTCCTAATAAAATTCCTGTATCTGTATATGCCGTTACTATATTCATCATAGTATCTATTGTTTTATTGTATCTGTTGCTCTTATTGCTTTCCAATCTAGCATTATTTGTTCTGCTTTCTCTTTTATTATTGTTTTTAATATACATGTTACACTAAGCCCTAACCATTTAAGACTTATCATTATAAATATTCTTGTTAATGTTGACTTGGATGGAATTGCATTTATTCCAAATTCTTTTTTTTAAAATTCTTTTTTGTTTTTTCCATAATCTACTATTTTATCTAATTCATCCATTCCACACAACACTACTATTATTGCTAGTTTTAATATGTCTACTAATGGATTTTTTACATTTGCTTGGTCTCTTTCATCATCTATTATTCCAAAATACATATTAAATATTTCATTCATACTCATTTCTATCACCGATAGAATTGTATCATATTTTTTCAAATATTACAAAATTTTGCTATTTGTAATATTTGATGAAATTACCCTGAATTTAATGCATTTAATATTGACTTTTTATTTAAAAATGTTATAATTTTAATAAAAAAGGGGGGAGATTTTTTGTGAAAAAACCAGTAAAAATAATATTGATAGTGCTTTTAGTAATTATTGCAATAGTAGGAGTAATTTTCGTTAATTTAAATAAAGAAAAAAACTCTATTACGGCTTCAAGTTTTAAAAACTCAATGGAACAGAAAGGATATGTTGTAACAAATGCTAATAGTCAATTTTCAGAATATGACTATGTAAAACAAGTATATGTAGCTTCAAGTAATGAATATAATTATAAGATAGAGTTTTATGAACTTTCAGATGATAGTTATGCAACATATTTCTATAATAATAACAAATCAATATTTGAATCATCAAAAGGTAGTGCATCTGCTGAAACAAGTGTAGCTTTAAATAATTATTCAAAATATACATTATCTTCAAATGGAAAATATATGGTTGTTTCTAGAATTGATAATACAGTTATATATGTTGATGCAGATGACAATTATAAAGAAAATGTTAAAACAATATTAGATGAATTAGGGTATTAATGGGAGAATAACAAATAAGTGATACATTAATATTTGTGTTTGTTTTTTTAGGTATTTGGTGATTAATAGGAATAGTAATGTTGAAAAATAGAAAAAGAAAAAAACTAATTGTACTTCTAAAGTTATAGTCCAGGTGGACCAAAGACGAACAGTAAATATTTGTAACAAAAGAAAAAGAATATAAAGCATTATTAGAAAAAGTTAAAAAATTAGGAAATGGAATGAAAAATGTAGAAAATAAATCATTTATGATTTAGATAAAAATAATTATAAAGGAAAATATAATACAAGAAAAGTGAAAATTTTAATTTTCACTTTTCTTGTATTTGTGTCACTTAAATTGTAACGGTTTATTACAAAATTTAAGAAAAATTTAAGAAAGTACTACAAATTTAAGAAAATATATGATAAAATAGCAACGATGATAAAGAACAACAAAAATGTTCTAAAGAAAGGATGATATAAATGTCAGAAGCAAAATATAAAAGAGTACTATTAAAGTTAAGTGGAGAGGCATTAGCAGGAGAGCAAAAAACAGGAGTAAACCCTGAAGTAATAGGAAAAATCTGTGACAAAATAAAAGAAATAGTAGAAATGGGAGTTCAAGTAGCAATAGTAGTAGGAGGAGGAAACTTCTGGAGAGGAAGACAAGGACTTGAAATGGAAAGAACAACAGCAGACTACATGGGAATGTTAGCAACAGCAATGAATGGGTTAGCATTACAAGATGCACTAGAAGCAAGAGGAATATATTCAAGAGTACAAACTGCAATAGAAATGAGAGAAATTGCAGAACCATTTATACAAAGAAAAGCAGAAAAACATTTAAATAGAGGAAGAGTAGTAATATTTGCATGTGGAACAGGGCATCCATATTTCACAACAGACACAGCTGCAGTATTAAGAGCAACAGAAATAAAAGCAGATATAATACTATTAGGAAAAGCAATAGATGCAGTATATTCAGCAGATCCTAAAATCCAAAAAGATGCAATCAGATTTGAAGAAATATCATATTTAGATGTATTAAACAAAGACTTAAAAGTTATGGATTCAACAGCAACTGCAATGTGTAGAGACAATAATATTCCATTACTAGTATTTGGAATAGCAGACCCAGAAAACATAGTAAGAGCTGTAAAAGGTGAAAAAATAGGTACAATCGTATCTTAAAATAATAGAAAAACAGTTTTAAATATAAAAAGGAGAGAAAAATTATGGATTATACAAATTTAAAAGAAAGAATGGAAAAATCAATAAGTTCATATCAAGAAAAATTATCAGAAATAAGAGCGGGTAGAGCAAACCCAGCAATATTAAACAAAGTAAAAGTAGATTATTATGGAACACCAACACCAATTAACCAAATGGCTGGAATATCAGTACCAGAAGCAAGACTAATAGTAATTCAACCATGGGATATGAGTGTATTAAAAGATATTGAAAAAGCAATATTAGCTTCAGACATTGGAATAAATCCAAATAATGATGGAAAAGTAATAAGACTAGCATTTCCTGAATTAAATGAAGAGAGAAGAAAAGAATTAGTAAAAGAAATAAAAAAAATAGCAGAAGAAGCAAAAGTAGCAATAAGATCAATTAGAAGAGATGGAATAGATGAGGCAAAAGCAAAACAAAAAAATAGTGAAATGACTGAAGATGAATTAAAAATAGCCGAAACAGAAATTCAAAAAATAACAGACAAAAATATAGAAGAAATTGACAAAATATTGGCAAATAAAGAAACAGAAATAATGAGTGTATAAACAAGGAGAAAATGATGGAATTTAATAAAGAAAATATGCCAAAACACATAGCCATAATAATGGATGGAAATAGAAGATGGGCAAGAGCTCAAGGAAAGCCAGCAAGTTTTGGACACAAAGCAGGAGCAAAAACTTTAGAAAAAATAGTTAGATATGCTAATAAAATAGGATTGGAATATATAACTGTATATGCATTTTCGACAGAAAACTGGAAAAGAGCCGAAGAAGAAGTTAAAACACTTATGATGTTGCTACAAAGCTATTTAGATGATTATAGTAAAAGAGCAGATTCAGAAAATATAAAAGTAAAAATTCTTGGAGATATCACTGCACTTTCACAAGGAATGCAAAAAAGTATTATAAATTGTATGGAAAGAACAAAAAATAATACAGGAGTAACTTTTAATATTGCATTAAATTATGGAGGAAGAAATGAAATTGTAAGAGCTACCCAAAAAATAGCAGAGCAAGTAAAGGAAAATACAATAAAAATAGAAGACATCAATGAAGAAATGATATCAGAAAACTTATATACAAAGGGAGAACCAGACCCAGATTTAGTAATAAGAACAAGTGGAGAAATACGTTTAAGTAATTTTCTACCTTGGCAAGTAGTATATTCAGAATTTTTATTTATAGATAAAAATTGGCCTGATTTTACAGAACAGGACTTAGATGAAGCAATAATAGAATATCAAAAAAGAACAAGAAAATTTGGAGCAAATTAAAAATAAGCATAAGAAGAGGTAAAAAGTATGGATATAAAAAGAATAACATCAGCACTATTAGGATTTCCTTTAGTTGTACTAATATTAACATTTGGAAACATATATATTGTAGACATTTTTCTGGCACTAGTAGCAATGCTTGGAATGCAAGAATATTTTAATGCAGTTGCAAAAGAATCAAAACCAGTAAGATGGGTAGGATATTTATCATGTCTATCAATAGCTACAATTCATATATTACCACAATATGTACCAGAACAGATATTAAAAACAATGTTATTAATATTAGTACCATTAATAAATCTGATACTGTTTGCACATGTTATAATAACAAATATGAAAATAAACTTTAAAGATATAGCATATACACTTTTTGGAATAATATATGTTATAGGAAATATACTATTTATAGCACTATTACGTGGTGCTGAACATGGAATAATACTTGTATGGTATGCAATTATTTCAGCATGGGGAACAGATATATTTGCATATGTTGTAGGAAAAAGATGGGGAAAACACAAATTTAGCCAAGTAAGTCCTAAAAAATCAATAGAAGGTTGTATTGCGGGAATTATAGGAGCAGTAACAATTGCAATGATATATACATTTGCAATAAACTCAATTTTTAATCTTGAATATTCATATATTTTAATAGGAATAATAACAGCAATATTAAGTGTTGCAGGTCAATTAGGAGATTTTGCTGCTTCAAGTATAAAAAGATATGTAAATATAAAAGACTACAGTAATTTAATTCCAGGTCATGGTGGAATGTTGGATAGAATAGATAGTTTAATGTTTTTGGCACCATATGCATATATATTGTTATGCTTAATTTAGAAATGAGTAATAAAGAAATAAGATAGCAATAGATAAAGGAGGAAAATTTGATAATTTTTTTAATCAATGCAATAAAAATAATATTTTTACTAGGTTTTTTAGTGCTAATTCATGAAGGTGGTCATTTTTTAGTAGCCAAACTGTGTAAAGTAAAAGTAAATGAATTTGCAATAGGATTTGGAAAAATACTTTTACAAAAACAAGGAAAAGAAACTAAGTATTCTCTAAGGCTTATACCGCTAGGTGGTTTTTGCAGTATGGAAGGAGAAGAAGAGGAATCAGATGCTCCAGGGTCATTTTCTAAAGCAAGTGTATGGAAAAGAATGTCAATTGTAGTTGCTGGGGCAACTGTAAATATTATATTTGGAATATTAGTGTATTTTATATTAGTAACCACAGTAGGAATACAATTTGCAAACCCAGCCAAAGACACAATAGCAAACAGAATTTACTACGGTGCACAAGGAACGGGAGAATTTATAAATGCAATATTTGAAAGTATAAAAATGTTGTTTACAGGAGGACTAAAGACTGACCAAATGGTGGGGATAGTAGGGATTTCAGAAGTCGTTGTAAAAACAAATGGAATAATTAATTATCTAAATTTACTAGCAGTTATATCTGTTTCATTGGGTGTTACAAATTTATTACCAATACCAGCACTAGATGGAGGAAAATTACTAATATTGCTTATAGAAGTAATCAGAAGAAAGCCGATGAAATTAGAAACAGAGGCTAAAATACAATTACTAGGATTTTCTATTTTAATTGCATTATCTTTATTTGTAACATATAATGATATATTAAGAATCGGAACAGGTTCTTAAATTTTTCCGTATTGTTTTTCAAGCCTTGATATTTTCAGTAATATGTAGTAAAATGGGAAAGTATAAAATAAAAATCAGCACATATAGGGGGAATGCATATGTATAGAACACATAATTTAGGAGAACTAAATATTAAAAATGTAGGAGAAGAAGTTGAACTATCAGGATGGATACAAAAAATCCGTAATTTAGGAGGAATGATATTCATTGATTTAAGAGACCAATTTGGAATAACACAAATAGTAATAAATGATGAAAAAATGCAAGAACAATCAAAAGAATTAACAACAGAAAGTTGTATACACATTTGTGGTAAAGTTGTGGAAAGAAGTAGTAAAAATTCTAAAATATCTACAGGAGAAATAGAAGTAGTAGCTGAAAAAATAGAAACACTTGGAAAATGTAAAAACATATTACCATTTGAAGTAAATACAGACCAAGAAGTAAGAGAAGATTTGAGGCTAGAATATAGATTTTTAGACTTAAGAAACAAAAAATTACATGATTCAATATTATTACGTTCAAAAATCCTAAAAACATTAAGAGATAGAATGGATGAATTAGGATTTGCAGAAATACAAACACCAATATTAGCAAATTCCTCACCAGAAGGAGCAAGGGACTACTTAGTACCAAGCAGATTAAATCCAGGAGAATTTTATGCATTACCACAAGCACCACAACAATTCAAGCAATTATTAATGGTAAGTGGCTTTGACAAATATTTTCAAATAGCACCATGCTTTAGAGATGAAGACCCACGTGCTGATAGGGCACCAGGAGAATTTTATCAATTAGATTTTGAAATGAGTTTTGCAACACAAGAAGATGTATTCAAAGTTATAGAAAATGTCATACCATATACATTTAAAAAATTCACTAATTGGAAAGTTGACGAAGGTCAAATTGTGCGTATACCATATTTAGAAGCAATGGAAAAATACGGAATAGACAAACCAGACTTGCGTAATCCATTAATAATACAAGATGTAACAAAAGTATTTGAAAACATAGAATTTAATGCATTTAAAGACAAAACTGTAAAAGCGATAGTAGTACCAAACGGTGCAGAACAAGGAAGAAAATTCTTTGACAAAATGACAGAATTTGCAACAACAGATGAAGTTGGAGCAAAAGGATTAGCATGGACAAAATTTGAAAAAGACGGAACTGTACAAGGTGGAATTGCAAAATTCATAACAGAAGAAGCAAAAGAAAAACTAGAAAATGAAATTGGAGTAAAAGCTGGAGATAGTATATTCTTTATAGCAGACGAATTTCATAAAGCACAAAAAATTGCAGGACTAGTAAGAATAGAATTAGGAAAAAGATTAGACCTAATTGAAAAAGAAGTATATAAATTCTGTTTCATTGTAGATTTCCCAATGTATGAGTTATCAGACGAAGGAACAATAGATTTCTGTCACAATCCATTCTCAATGCCACAGGGAGGACTAGAAGCATTAGAAAATAAAGACCCATTAGAAATACTTGCATATCAGTATGATTTAGTATGTAATGGATATGAAATGGCTTCAGGAGCAGTAAGAAATCATGACCCAGAAATAATGGTAAAAGCGTTTGAAATAGCAGGATACACAGAAGAAGATGTAAAAAATAGATTTGGAGCATTATATAATGCATTCCAATATGGAACACCACCACATGCGGGAGCTGCACCAGGTGTAGATAGAATGGTAATGTTAATAGCAGATTCTACTAATATTAGAGAAGT
Organism: uncultured Clostridia bacterium; assembly: GCA_934167135.1. Taxonomy (GTDB): domain Bacteria; phylum Bacillota; class Clostridia; order TANB77; family CAG-508; genus CAG-269. The sequence continues at coordinate 6,824 of CAKPKI010000036.1, read as the reverse complement.
AATAGCATTCCCTAAGAATAAAAAAGCAAGAGATTTATTAATGAGAGCACCATCAGTTGTAAGCAAACAACAATTAGATGATGTACATATTCAATTAAAAAAATAAAAGTTGGCTCAATAAAAGCCAACTTTTATTGATTTTGATCTTCAAGGGTTTAACCGTGGATTGTTATATGTTCCCCTCCATAAAAAATATTATATAAATAGTATATTAAAAATTTTAAAAAATATGCAAAAAATAGAAGAATGTGTTATAATATCAAAGTAAAAAGGAGGAAGCATGAAAAAATATAAATTAGAAATAATAGTATTCTTAGGGGGAGCCATAGGAATGGGATTAGAATTAATAGCAGCAAGAATATTATCACCATATGTAGGAAGCTCAAATGTAGTATGGACAAGTATTATAGGGATAATTTTAGTAAGTATGAGTTTAGGATATTGGATAGGTGGAAAAAATGCAGATAAAAATGCAAATATAAATAAATTAGCAAATATACTATTATATTCAGCATTAGCAACAAGTGCAATTCCATTATTAGAAACATTTATAGTAAAGATAATAGCAAACCTAATTCCAAATTTAATAATATCAGCAATATTATGTGCAATAATAGTATTTTCAATTCCAAGTTTTATATTAGCAATGATTTCGCCATATGCGGTAAAAATAAAAAGCAAAGAAGAAAAAGAAATTGGTTCATTATCAGGCAAAATATCATCATTATCAACAATTGGAAGTATAGTTGGAACATTCTTAATGGGTTTTGTATTAATACCAAATATTGGAGTAACAAATATAAATGTTAGTGTAACAATAATATTATTTTTAATGTCACTAATTGCAAGAGAAAAATTAGACAAAAAAACAATATATATAAATATATTTTTTGTATTTATAATGATAATATTTATTATTCTAGGAAGAATTGCATTTAAGGCAAGTAATCCTGATATAATTTTAGATACAGATTCACAATATAGTAGAATATGGGTAAAACAGATACAAACTCAAAAGACAACATATAAAACATTGCAAGTTGATACAGGATTAGAATCATACATAGATGCAGAAACAGGAGAAATGGGAGCAAAATATTTAAGATATTATGATTTGTTTGAATATTTTAATAAAGAAGCTAAGTCAACTCTTTTAATAGGAGGTGCAGCATATACATATCCAATTCATTATTTACAAAAATATAATGACAAAACAATAGATGTAGTTGAAATAGATGATAAAATGACCCAAATTGCAGTAGAACAATTTGGGTTAAATATTAATGATGAACGATTAAAAACATATAGCCAAGATGGTAGAAGCTATTTGAATTATAGTAAAAATAAATATGATACTATTTTAATAGATGCATTTAAAGGAATGAATGCACCATTTGAATTAACAACATATGAAGCATTAGTAAATGCTAAAAATATGTTGAATGACAATGGAGTAGTTATTACAAATATAATTTCTTCATTAGACGGAAAGGATTCAAAATTTATAGAATATGAGTATGCAACATATAAAGCTGTTTTTGATGATGTTAAAATTTTTAAGGTAACAAATACAGAAAAAAGTGATATTCAGAATTTAATTCTAGTAGGGTTAAAAGGGACTACAATTACAGATGAAGCAAAGTATGAAGAATATTCACAGTATTTAAATATGCAAGTTTTGGATTTTAAAACAAATAAAGGGTTAGTAACAGATGATTTTGCACCTATTGGAAACTAAGAGTACTTGGAAAAGGTATTAGAATATATAAAAATTATTGTAATGGTTAACATAGTATTGCAAAATGTAGTAATATATGTTATAATGCAATAGAAAAATCCAAAAGGAGGAATAAAAATGATTCAAGAAGGCAAATTACGGGTAACACCAGAAAGTATAATCTCTCAAATTCTGGAGGGACACAAAACTTTTGCGGACTTAGCTCCGAAGTATGGAATGACAGAGGAGGAATTAAAAAGAGTAGTCTCAAAAATTGTAAACGATAAAGACTATCCTAGATTATTAAAAGCAAGCAATAAATATATTGTTGCTCGGAGTAGAGTTGGCAATAAAAAAATTTCATGTAAGGAGAAAGTAGAAAAACAGAAGGAAATTGGAGCATCAAGACAGGAGATGGCAACTGAGTTAAGTTCTATAGAAAAAAAAATAACTAAAAATAAGACCGAAAAAGAGCAGACAGAAAAGAAAGTAGAACAAGTAGAAATTGAATTGAAAGAACTAAAAAAACAGTTAGAAAGACTGAATAAAGACAGAGAAAAATTGGACCAAAACAAAGAAAAACTTATTATCCAAATTAAAGAAATTGATTCTAAAAACATATTTCTAGTGGCTCCTAATTATAAAGGAAAGCTACCATGTTTTGGAACGATGATTTCAGTGGTGCAAATGGAAGGGGTGCAATTAGATGATTTATCAGATGTTGTACTCACTTCTGAAATGTCAGCAGAAGATATCTTTCTGTTTAATGACATGGAAGAAGCCAAAGAAGTAAGAAACTTCATCAAATTAGTAACTAAGTATTTTGTTGATGACATAAAATACAAACTGTTAGTAGATGATGAAAAAGTAATCATCTTACTAAAAAAACAGGGATTAATTGATGAGGAGAATGAAACATAAGCTTGAATTAAGACATACCAGAAAATTTTCTGGTATGTCCAGGGAAATTTAATAATATTACAAAAAAGTGTGTAAGTTAAAGGTACCAAAAAAAACTTATACACTTTACTTTTTTGTAAAAAAATATATAATAAAATAAAATGGAGGAAAGAAATGGGAAAAAAGATAAAAAGAGATCCAAAAAGTGTAGCACTAGCACAAGCAACATTTGAACCGAAAGCAATCCCCAAAAGAACAAGCGATGTATCAGGAATAGAGGATAAAGTGTTATCTATGTATGCCAAAGGAATGATCCAAAGAGATATAGCAGATACAATAGAAGATATATTATGGATTTAATATTTCAGCAGAAACAGTTTCAGAAATAACAGATAGTGTTCTAGGTGAAGCTGAGGAATGGAAAAATTTTAAAAAGATTATTGATAAAGCAATAATTGCCTGCCAAAATAGCGAAATATCAATAGAAGATTGTTTTACTGACATCAGTAAGCCAATAATTTCTGGAAAAGGAATATAGCTTACTTACTGAAGAAGAAAAAAGATTTTATCAAAGAAATTTAACAAGAAAAGGTAATTATTCACTTAATCAAACTGTCAAAAAAGCAGGAGTTAAAAATTTTGATAAATTCCATAACAGTGGATATAAAGGATTATATAATGGTGAAACAGCTGATGATATTGCTAAAAGAAAAGAATTGAGATATAGAGAAGATATTTTAGATAATATGGGCAGTGAAGAACTTGCAGCTAATCTATTTCGTATTACACAAACTGAATCAAGATTAAAAAGAGATAAAGTTGATACAGAGAAGAAAGCTTGTGATACTCATAACAAAATTAGAAAAATAGTTAGAAAAGCAATTGAAGAAGCTGGACGGAACAATGCCTGAAAATTTGTCTACTCCTAAAAAAGTTTAAAACAACTTGAAAAATAAAAGATTAATCAGTTGAAAGTTAAGAACTAAAATGAAGAAGATACTAATTGATTGTAGTATCTTCTTTAATAAATAATTTATAATATAGTTTATTGCTAGTTATGTAGCTATAATATATTGATTAGACTTATATAAAAGTTTCAAATTTTTCAGAGATTTTTGTTAGCCACATATAAAGTTTTTTTCTTAAGATTATTACTATGATGACGAGAGCAGAAAATAAAAATAATATTATATTGTCTGCCATAATATCTTCTTTTTGAATTAATTCTGGATTTTCTATATTGTTAAATAGTACAATATAACGATCGCCAACATTTTTTTCAGAGGCGATTATATTTTTAGCATGATATTCGTATTGATTGTATCCTGATGTTTCTTCGTCAAATGCTATAATATAATGAACTTCGTCAAAATGATGATCCTCTCCACTATCTGATGCATGAGATTCCAATCTTCCTCCTTTAAATTCTGCTACAGTAACAGTACCTTCAACTTTGTTTTCATAAGATATAAGTTGAATATCTTGGACCAATGCCTTGATTGACAATAGTGGTAACAGAATAATAATAACAGTTATCGAAATAAATACAGATACTAAACACCAAAATTGCCATGAATATTTAGTTTTAATCTGATTTTGGTTTTCTTTGGAATTTTTACTCATTAATTTATCCCTCCTAAATTTTATTCTTATATTTCATAACTCAATTATATCATATGGCAGACTATGTCCGCAACCTAAATATGTATAAAAAACAGGGTAATTTCATCAAATATTACAAATAGCAAAATTTTGTAATATTTGATGAAATCACCCTGTTTTATGTCTTTTGGGTATTTACAAAAACAATAAAATGTGATAAAATATGAAAAAACAAAATCAAAGACAAAGCAAAGTAGATATATGTAAAAGTATTACAGAGAAAATAGCAAAGCTGAGAGCTATTATACAAAATATATTGAAATTTCACTTTAGAGATCTTCTTTTCAAAGCAAAGCAAGTAGAAAGAAGCGGTAGAACCGTTAAAACTACAAAGAGGTTAATCAAGTGCGAAAAAAAGCACTATTAATAAATTTAGGTGGTACCACGAAAGAGCCATTCGTCCTAAAAAAGGATGAATAGGCTCCTTTTTAATATTCAACCTAATTTTAAAGGAGGAAGGAAAATGCAAGAAAAGATTGAAGAAATCAAAAAACAAGCAGAAGAAAAAATAAAAGAAATCAAAAATTCACAAGAATTACAAGACTTCAAAGTAAAAATGTTAGGAAAGAAAAGTGAATTATCAAGTTTATTAAAAACACTAGGAAGTTTATCAGCAGAAGAAAGACCAAAGGTAGGAGCATTAGTAAACCAAGCCAGAAAATCAATAGAAGAAAAAATATCAATTGCAGAAGAAGCAATAATGGAAAACATGTTAGCAGAAAAAATAGAAAATGAAACAATAGATATAACATTACCAGGAACCAAAATAAAAAGAGGAAGTAAACATCCTGTAAACAGAGTAATAGAAGAAGTAGAAGACCTATTTGTATCAATGGGATATGATGTTATATCAGGACCAGAATTAGAAACAGACGAATTTTGTTTTGAAAGATTAAATCTACCAAAAGGTCATCCAGCAAGGGATATGCAAGACAGTTTTTATATTACAAAAGAGCACTTACTAAGAACACAAACATCAGCAGTTCAGGCAAGAACAATGTTAGCAAACACAGAAAAAACACCAATAAGAATGATATGTGCTGGAAAAACATATCGTAGAGAAGATGATGCAACACATTCGCATCAATTTAGCCAAGTAGAAGGACTTGTAATAGACAAAAAAGAAAGAAATGTATCATTAGCAGACTTAAAAGGAACACTAGAAGTGTTTGTAAAAAAATTAATAGGAAAAAATTCAGAACTACGTTTCAGACCAAGTTATTTCCCATTTACAGAACCATCATATGAAGTTGATGTAACATGTTTTAAATGTGGTGGAAAAGGATGTAGCTTATGTAAGCAAACAGGGTGGATAGAAGTTCTTGGTTCAGGAATTGTACACCCAAATGTACTAAAAATGAATGGATATGACCCAGAAAAATATAGTGGATTTGCTTTTGGAACGGGTTTAGAGCGTTTAGCAATGTTTAAATATGGAATTCCAGATGTAAGATATTTGTATGCAAATGATATACGCTTTTTATCACAATTTGACAGAAAGGACGAAGATAACTTGTAAAGCAATATAACTATTCTTTTTACAAGTAGAAATAGGAGGAAATGAAATGAAATTAAGTACAAATTTTGTAAAAGACTATGTAGACATAGATGTTGATGTTAAGCAATTAGCAGAAGACATGACAAGAGTGGGAAATGAATACGATTCAGCAGAAAAATTAATAAATGCAACAAAATTGGTAATAGGTGAAATAGTAGAATGTAAAGACCATCCAGATTCAGACCATTTACATTTATGCAAAGTTAATATAGGAAACGAAGTTTTAGATATAGTATGTGGGGCACCAAATGCAAGAAAAGGAATAAAAGTAATAGTAGCATTAGATGGAGCCGTATTGCCAGATAAAACAATAAAAAAAGGTGTAATAAGAGGTCAAGAATCAAATGGAATGTTATGTTCAATAGCAGAACTTGGAATAGAACACAAATTCTTAAAACCAGAAGATTCAGAAGGAATAGCAGAACTTGGAGAAGATGCTATACCAGGAGAAGACCCAATAAAATATATGAAAATGGATGACAGTGTAATCGACTTTGAACTAACAGCAAACAGAGGAGATTTGCTAAGTATTTTAGGAATGGCATATGAAATAGGTGCAATTTATGATAAAAAGGTAAAAGATGTAGAACTTGAACATAAAGAAGAAGGAGAAGACATCAATAAAAACTTTGAAACACAAGTAAAAACAGAAAACTGTTCAATGTTATTAGTAAAAAAAGTAGAAGATGTAGAAATTAAAGAAAGCCCAGCATTCATAAAAAATAGATTAATAGCTTCAGGAATAAGACCAATAAACAATGTAGTAGACATCAGTAACTATGTAATGTTAGAATTAGGTCAACCATTACATTTCTATGATGCAGATAGACTTGGAAATAAGCTAGTTGTAAGAATGGCAGAAGAAGGAGAAAAACTTACAACACTTGATAATATAGAAAGAACATTAAGCTCAGATGATATAGTAATAGCAGACAGCACACATGGTGTAGGACTTGCGGGAGTTATGGGAGGACTTGAAACAGAGGT
>CAKPKI010000035.1 GCA_934167135.1 uncultured Clostridia bacterium | reverse complement strand
ATGTTACATTATCATTAGCATCTAAAGTTCCATTCCAGATAGTATTATCTAAATCAAAAGCAATACACTTTACCATTTTATCTCACCAAGTTCCTTCTTAATTTTTAATTCTTTTTCAGTAATACTTTGAGTTATATCATTTATTGTTTTCTTATTTAGTACTTTCTTCAAAAAATAAGTTTGAACTAAAATACTTCTTAACTTTGTCCACTCCATAGAAATTATAAAAATATATTCTCCAAGTTCTCTAATCTTGTTATTTTTTGTTCTTTCACTTATATAATATAAATAATAAGCAAATCTTTGTCTATTCATTATGACTTTTCTTAATCCCTTATCAATAGGTGCTTTAAATACCATTTCAAAATCTAGCCCTAAATATTCTTGGTTTAAGTCAATTGCATCTAAACTAGAAAAAAAATCTTTCATTTCATTAATTGATTTTTCATCTAATAATGCTTCACTTAATTCATTGTTTTTTAATTCCTTTTCTTTTATATTTGAAATATCTAAAACAATTATTCTTGTAATAGCCTTTAATAATTTTTTGTATTCAATCTCTTTATTATACAACTTATACCATACATCTATAATTTTGGCTGTTTCTTTGTTTATTTCTGTTATAACACATGAATGTGTACCAATATATTTTTGAAAACCTTTATCATATTCATAATCAAATGTGTTTACTTCTAAAACAATTATATTTTCACTATTACATTTTGTTCTAATAATCTCATCTATTTGACTTTGCTCAATACTTTTGCTTTTTCCGAAATTTTTTAAAACCACACTCTTGTTTCTATGTTTGTTTTCGTAAATCTCATAGTTTATATTAAAGCTTTCTTTTAATTCTTCATATTTATTATCATTAGTACACATTAACCCTTTTCCAATACTGTCTAAATTTTTGTTAAATCTAAAATACCATAATTTGTTAAATATTCTTCTTATATCTATTTGGTTATCTTTTAGTAATATTCTCAAATTATCATCAATACAATCATATCCTTCTATGTGATTTACTTCCATAACAATCTCCTTTTATTTTATAGTGTAGTTCACTATATTATTAATTGCAATTATTTTACCATATTTTTATATTATAATCAATATCTTTAATTTTAAATCCAGGGCATTTTCATCAAATATTACAAAATAACAAAATTTGATAATATTTGATGAAATGCCCTGGATAAATTTGCTTAACTTTATCTTTTTTAACCCAAGAACTGTTGATAGCAAACATTCTATAAAAAGTTTATAAAGTTCTTAATAAAAAACTTTGTGCAAATATACCTGATATTGAAGAAAAACTGTTTCTAAAAGTAAAAAAACAAAAATTTCGTGCTAATGTTTAAGAAATTTTAGTACATTTCAAAAAATATAACAATTTTATTCTTTTATTTCTTTTGCCAATTTGCCAATAGCTTTAGTTTCTATACGTGATACATAAGAACGCGAAATTCCCATCTCATGTGCAATTTCGATTTGAGTTTTAGGTTTATGTCCATCAAGTCCAAAACGCAACTCTAAAATTGTGCGTTCTCTATCTTTTAAAATACTTTTCATCTTTTCGTATAAAAGTTTAACCTTCATTTTTAGATCCACAGAATCCTCAACACTGCGTTCATCATTTTCTAATACCTCTTGTAATGTAACAACATTATCATCTTTATCTTTTCCAATAGGTTCATTTAAATAAACTTCATTGTTCAGTTTTTTGGTAGCTCTAAAATGCATTAATATTTCATTATCTATACACTCATTTTGGAAACATATTTATAATTCTAATTGAACATATTCTCCATTCCATGATGCATTCAATATAATAGTTTTTAATATGTTCCTCTGTTCTAAAATATCTAATTTTGAAAAAGTTTTGAATGAATTTTCTATCACTTGAATAGTTAATTCTTCAATTTCATTTTCTCCTACTTTTAAACCATAATTTTTTTGTTTCTTCATCAATTCACTTACTTTTTCTTGTATTTGATTGTTCTCTTCTTTTATTTTTACTATTTCTTTATTTATATCATCTATAAGATTAATATCTATATATTTTATTCTATCTATTAAATTTTTTAAATTTCTTTCATTTTTCTTGTATAATTTATTTAAATTATCTATTTCAATTTCATTTTCAGTTTTAATATATTTATCGTTTTCTATAGTTTTTAGTTCTTTGACTATTTTATAATTAGGTGCATGCCATTGTTCCATACATAATAGCAATTCTCTATCTAATTCATTTCCATCTATATTTTTTATATTACATTTATGCAGTTTACTTAACTCTTTTATTTCACACATATAAAAAAACCTATCATTACCATATATATCTGTTCTGCCAGAAGAAATTTTAGGTCTCATATATCCACTGCATTTACATTTTAGAATCCCTGACAATAATGCTCTGTTTTTTCTAGGTCTTCTATATCTTTTGTTTTGGTTTTTGTTTAGTATATTTTGAATACTAATCCATGTTTTTCCTTCAATATATCCCTCATGTTTCCCTACTGATATTATCCATTCTTCCATTTTATTTTTAATTGCTGATTTATGTTTTTGTTGCTTGGTTTTATTATATGCAATCATTCCTTGTTTTCCGTCAAAATCTTGCTTTGTTGCGAATACTTCAATATTATTATCTCTTAAATATTTATACATATCTGTGTCATTTTTTGCATATACAATATTTCGATAAATATTAGAAAGCGTAAATCTAGTGTATCTTTTTCCATTTTTAGTAAATATATTATTATTAAGTAGGTATGTCTCCACCATTGTTAATGATTTAAATTCTTCAATTTTTCTAAATAACAGTTCTATCAGTTCAGCTTCGTCTGCTTGCTTTTCAAGTTTATATACTCTTTTTCTTTTTCTTTCAATTTCATTATTTTCGTTTAATTCTTTTATTTGTATTGTTTCATACCCTACTGATTTATATCCTGTTGGTGTTACCCCTCCAAGCCATCTTCCAGATTTCGCAAGTTCTGTAAGATTATCTTTTATTCTTTCTGCAACTATTTCTCTTTCTAGTTGTGCAAATACACTTGCAATATACATCATTGCACGCCCCATTGGTGTTGTAGTATCAAATTGTTCTTTTACAGAAATAAAGCTAATATTATATGATGTTAATTCATCTATTAAATCTGAGAAATCTGAAACACACCTTGCAACTCTATCTAGTCTGTAGCACATTAATATATTGTATTTTTTGTTCTTAGCATCTTTCATTAATTCATTAAATTTTATTCTTTGAGAATCTGCTCCTGATTTTCCTTCTCCTTCATTATAATATATAATTTGTATTTCTTCATCATAATAGTTCTTTTTTATGTATTCTTCACAAATTTTTATTTGTGTTATAATTGATTCCCCTCTGTCTGTCGACTTTGATTTTCTTGAATAAATTGCAATTACTTTTTTTGTTTTTAAGAACATATAAGTCACCTCTATACAATTTATGCATAATTTAGCAATTTTATTTTCGATGAAATATGTTCTTTATAAATTTAAAAAACTTCTTAATAATATTTTCTTTTTCTATTTTAATAGGTAAATTACTTATATTTTCTTTCTTAAATGTTAACTCTTCTTTTTCTAATTTTCTATTTTGGAAAATATTATCAGAATTATATTTTATTCTTTTTTCTTCTTCAATCATGTTATTGCAAATTTTATCATATTGGTTCCAAATTTCATTTTCTTCTTTTGATGCTAAATATCTTTCATATAATTCCACAAATAATGCTTTTGTTTCAATTCTATATTTCTGATTTAATATATCACTATCTTTATTCAATATAAATTTATATTCTTTATCCATATTATCTTCTATATTTTTTAAAACTACTTTAGGAATTTTCTTTTGTTCTTTCTCTGGTAGAACTTTTATTATTTCATATAATTCTACATATGCCTTTTTATATTCCTCTTTTTCTACTTGTGTCATATAATCATCTCCTATTCTGACAGACTAGGACTTTCTTGTATATTCTCATTTTCTTTTTCTAGTTGTTTAAATACTACATTAGCCTCTTCTTTTTTTAATGCTACTTCTTTTTCTTTAGCAAATACCCTAGCGATATTTCTTGGTTTTATCTTTTCATTTTCAGTTTTTTCTATTTCAATAAACATGCTTAAATAATCTTTTTCATGATTAATTTCTCCTGTATAAATAATTTCTCCATTCTCATCCATATACCCAGATTGCCATTCTTCAACTGGTAAATATTCTTTCTCAGGATGTTCTTTTTTATAAAACATTGCCATTTCTTTAAATACATCCCATGTTGATCTTGGTTTTCCAGCTTTGTCTGTGATTATCTCTATCTTGTCAGTAGTAATTGTATAGTCTTCAAATGCATGCATATTCTTTTTTGTCATTGGTCTTTTTTCTTTTCCTGTAACAGAATAGTTTGTGTCATTCCAACTATAATCCTCATTTTCTTTTAGATTTGCTTTCAAACATATGTCATTCTCCCATATAGTCTTTGTGACATTATATATGATTTTATTTAAATCATGTTCATTTAAATTTTTATTTATCCCATTTTTAAAAATATCTTCTTTTATAAAATTTGCTATATCTATAAATCCACCATTTTTTGCTTCTTTATTTTCAATTTTATCATTTACAGAATTATTTAGAAATTCTTGCATTTTTTGTTTTACATTTTTTTCATCGTCCCCTTTATTTGTTCTTTCTATGCTTGTTACCACTTCATCTATTATACGAGCCAAATTATTTGCTTGTCCTAACAATCCTTCTAATCCTTGACTAAAAAACACTCTAGGCACGGGGTCTTCTGCACTAGTACTTTTTCCATTTCTATTTCCGTCTCTTGGCACTAGTCCGTTTTTTTGAATGCTTTCTATATTTAACTTGCTTGTAATGTGCCAAAAAGTGTTTTCATCTAAATAATCTTTTTTTAATTCACTATTTTTCATTTTTAATCTCATTCCTTTCTTATGGTACAAACCAGGTTGGAAAAGAATTAAATTTTTCAACCTTTTCTCCTTCTTCTACTAATTCAAAATATGTATCTAAACTTTCTTTTATGTCCACTTTCATCACCTAATACAATTTTATCATACCGGAGTTCTATGTCAAGTTTAAAAATTACATGCTCAACTTTTTTATTACCTCTTTTCTTACTTTGCATTTTGTTTCAAAATTTACATCTAATTGATTTATATATTCTTGAATCAATATAGCTTTTAAATGTGCAACTTTATTTTCAAATTCATCTTCTTTAGTTACCTTGTTTATTTTTAATAACATATTTTCACCTCTATAAAACTTATGCTTAATTAGTTATATTTTTAACTATTTTAATAGATTGTTTCATCTTTAATACCATATATTCGTTAAAAAATACCATTTATTTAAAAATTAATGCAAAAAAAATAAATATATGTTATCCTAATATCAAGCAATACAGATAGGATAGGAAAGGAAAAAAGAAAATGAACATAGAAGTAAAAATTGATAAAAACTATGAAAATCCCCAAATTTTAATATTGACAAACAAAATGACTACAGAATTATCCTCTATGATTGATAAGATTTCAAATATAACACAAAAAACTTTGCAAACATATAAAGACCAAAAAATGTATATTTTAAAGCAAAATGAAATTGAATCTATATATTCTGAAAGTAAAAAAGTCTATGTTAGATGCTTAAATGAAATATATTCAACTAAAAATAGACTTTATGAAATAGAAAATTTACTAGATCCTCATTCATTTATAAGAATATCTAATTCAGAGATAATTAATTTTTATAATGTCGAAAATATTGATTTTAAAATAACTGGTACTTTAATATTTAATTTTAAAAGTGGTAACAAGTCTTATTCATCAAGAAGATATATACCAAAGATAAAAAAATTTTTAGAAATATAAAAAAGGAGTTGGTTTAAATGAGAAAAAATTTATTAAAATCATTATCAGGTTTTACATTAGGTGTAACATTACTTATTATAGCATATGTTGGTGTATATTTTATAGCGGGGGAAACTACATTTGTTACTGAAATACAACAATTACAAAATATTAGATTTTTAATTATTCAGACTTTAGTATCTGGAATTGCTTACTATTTGCTTATCCTACTATTAAACTTTTATAAAGATTTTCATGAAAAATATGCTGCAAGTAACCCTTGCAAGTTAATTTTTATGACTATTACGACTTTTATAAGTTTTATTTTGATAATGTTATATGTATTAGGAAATCTTAATATATATAGTAAAAATATTCAAATGTTAAATGTTATTATTGTAGTTTGTTTTTATGCACTTACCATACTGATTTTCTGCATAAGAAATTCAATTGATAAGAATTTAATACATAAATTTAATCAAAAATTACAGGAAAAAAATAAATAAAACATTTTACTAAGTAATTATTTACTTTAAATTAATACCAAGAAAGCCTTAAAATATAAACTTTGAATGCAATGACGAATGTGCATGAAGAAATTTTAGAAATTCTATGCAATTTTATGGAAAGAGTTCACGAAAGTGGAAGGGTGCCATAAAATAAATTAGAATTTCTTAAATTTCGTAATAAGCCGAGGAATGAAATGAAAAGTTTATATTTTAAGGCTTTCTTGTAAAAATAAATAAAATCATTATCTTATAGGTTGTATGTTCTATTTTAATAATTATCCATAAAATGATGAACTTCTCCATCTTTAACATAAGAAATAATAGTGTTCAAATTAACATTCTTAGTACTATTATAAATATTCATATCAACCTTATCATACACCCCTCTTAGTTGTTTGATAAGTTTCTTCATCTCTTCCCTTTTAGAACCTCCACCTCCATTGTCACACATTGTACAATGTTCGGTAAATCTACAAGCGCATTGAATAAAATGCAAATCGTTACGCTCTCTCCATCTAATAATATCCGCTTCTTTCACATAATATAAAGGCCTAATAAGCTCCATACCCTCGTGAAAGGTACTATGTAATTTAGGCATCATTGTTTGCATTTGAGCTCCATAAAGCATACCCATCAATATTGTTTCAATTACATCATCAAAATGATGTCCTAAAGCAATTTTATTACATCCAAGTTCTTGTGCTTTTCTGTATAAATATCCTCTTCTCATTCTAGCACAAACATAGCATGGGTGATCATCAATTTTCTCAACCGCCTCGAAAATATTTGTTTCAAACATTGTAATTGGAATATTTAATAATTTAGCATTATTGATTATTTTTTGTCTATTTATTGGATTATATCCTGGATCCATTACAAGAAACACAAGGTCAAAATTCACTTGTCTGTGTTTTTTCAATTCTTGCATACATTTAGCAAGTAACATTGAATCCTTTCCACCAGAAATACAAACAGCAATTTTGTCTCCTTCTTGAACCATTTCAAATTCTTTTATTCCTTTTATAAATTGACTCCATATTTTTTTACGATAAGTTGTTACTATGCTTTTTTCTATTTCTTCATATCTTTCCATTTTTAGTTTTGTTCCTCCCTAACTAATTCATCAAATATCTCTAAAAATTCATCTATTTCATCCTCTGTTACTAAATGACTTAGACTAATTCGCCAAGATGCTAACGCTCTTTTCCTGTCATGTGTCATTGCTAGCACAATTCTTGATGGTGTTATTGTTACTGTACATGCAGATTTTATTGATACACATATTCCATATTCTTCTAATTTGTTTTTGAATTCTGTTGCCTTTGTACCTAATACACTTACATTTAATATATATGGATTTTCATCAGAAACTGTATTAATTTTCACATTTTCATATTTGGTAATTGCTTGTCTGATTTTTGCGTTTAATTTTTCAACATATTCATATCTTTGCTTAAAATTTTCAAATGTAATTTGTAAAGCTTTATCTAATGCACATATTTGACCTATCACAGGTGTACCACTTCTATATATTGTAGTACTTGCGCCTCCATTTATTAATGGCTCTAATACAATGTCTTTTCTTTTTATAAGTGCACCAAATCCATTTAGTCCATTGAATTTATGTGGTGCAAATGAAATTAAATCCACATTCTCTAAATTCATTTGCACTTTGCCTACTGCTTGGGTAGAATCTACATGTAAAAAACAATTTGGATATTGCTTTAAAATTTCTGCAATTTCATGAATTGGTTGAACTGTACCAACCTCACTATCTACATAGCAAACAGAAACTAATATTGTATCATTCCTTAATAGACTTTTTAAATGTTCTGTATCAATTTTGCCATCACTTTTTATATTTACAATATCAATTTCATATCCTTGTTCCTTTAAATAAGTTAATGGACTGCTTACTGATGAATGCTCCAAAAATGTTGAAATTATATGTTTTCCATTTTCTTTATAAGTTTGTGCTACGCCTTTTATTGCTAAATTATTTGATTCACTTGAACCTGATGTATAAACAATTTCCATATCATTATCTAGTTTTGCTTCTGTTTGAAGCATTTGCATTATCTTTTTTGTTTCTTCTTCTATTTTTTTATTTGTTTCAATTCCCAGACTATGTGTTGAATTTGGATTAGCAAAATATTTTAATGTTGCTTCATTAAATGTATTTAAAACTTCTTTATCTACTGGTGTATTTGCTGCATAGTCTAAATATATATTTTTTTTATCCATTTTTAATTCCACCTTTTAATTCTTGAAATTCTCAGCATGACTTTCTATAAAATCTTTTTTTATTGTTATTGTATTTTCTCCATCAACTCTTTCATCTGTTGTGATAGGAATTGGATTGCATCCGCCTCTTTCTTTTCCATTATAAATTTCCTTTCTACATCTTTAGTCTAAGAGCATTAAGAATAACCGTTAAACTGCTAATTGTCATAGCAAAAGCAGCAATCATTGGATTCATAACAATTCCTAACGGTTCTAGAACTCCACAGGCAATTGGGATCATACAAATATTGTAGAAAAATGCCCAGAATAAATTTTGTTTAATATTTCTGATTGTCTTTTGACTTATAGATAATAAATCCTCAATTTTCTCTAAGTTGTCATTCATTAGCACAACATTACTACTATCCATTGCAATATCTGTACCACTTGAAACTGACACTCCAATGTCAGCAGTAACAAGGCTTACACTATCATTAATTCCATCTCCGCACATCATAACAAGCCCTTTTTGTTTTAATTTTTTGATTTCTTCTGCTTTTTGTTTTGGTAATACATTTGCAATTACTTTATCTACTCCTATTTGTTTTGCAATTGCATTTGCTGTTTTTTCATTATCTCCTGTTAGCATTACAACTTCAATATTTCTTTTCTGTAGCTTTTTAACTATATCAATACTTTCGTCTTTTAATACATCTTTTACACCTATTAATGCAATTAAATTTTGATTTTCTGCAACAAATAAAATACTATTTCCTTCTGAAACCAACTCTAATTCATCTTGCTCTTGTGAAATTGCAACATTATTTTCTACCATTAATTTCTTATTTCCTATTAGATATCTTTTTTCTTTTATTGTTGCACTAACACCATATCCTGGAATAGCTTTAAAATCGGCAATTTTTTCTAGTTCTATTTTTAAACTCTTAGCTTCATTTACAATTGCGCTTGCAATTGGGTGTTCAGATTTATTTTCTATACTTGCAACTATTTTTATAACTTCATTTTCGTTTAAATTACTGTAATTATATATTTTAGAAATTGTTAGTTCTCCTTTTGTTAAAGTTCCTGTTTTGTCAAAGCATATTGTTTTTACTTTGTGTGCATTTTCTAATGCTTCACTTGTTTTTACTAATATTCCTTTTTTACTTGCATTTCCTGATGCTATTACTATTGCAAGTGGCGTTGCTAACCCTAAACTACAAGGACAAGCTACTACTAGAATTGTTACAAGTATATTTATTGCAATTGCAACATTTTTAGTAATTAAAAACCATATTATAAATGCAATCATTGCTATTACTATTATTATTGGTACAAAATACCCACTTATCGTATCTGCAACTTTTGCTATTGGAGCTTTTGTATTTGTTGCTTCTACTACTAATCTGACAATTTCAGATACAGTTGATTCTTTGCCTATTTTTTCTGCTTTATATTTTATTGTGCCTTCATAATTTATACTTCCTGCAATTACTTTTGAACCTCTTTCTCTTTTTACTGGAACACTTTCACCTGTTATAAATGATTCATTAATATGTGTTGTTCCTTCTACCACTTCACCATCTACTGCAATTTTTTCTCCTGGTTTGCAAATAACAATATCTCCTTTTTGTATTTCATCAAGTGTTACTATTTCTTCTTTTCCGTTTCTTATTATAGTTGCATGATTTGGTGTTATGCTCATTAATTGCTGTAATGCCTCTTTTGTTTTGTCTTTATTTTTGCTTTCAACATATTTTCCTATCTTTATAAAAAAGATTACTATTGCTGCTGATTCATAATATAAGCTTTCTACATACATTACATTCCCATTGCAAATTCTTATTGTTCCATATATACTATATATAAAACTTGCAAAAACTCCTATCATTACTAAAGTATCCATATTAGGAGTTTTGTGTATCAAGTTTTTGTATCCATTTTTTAGAATATCCCTTCCCATCCATAATACTATTATTGTTAATATCAATAATGAAATTGCATAATTTATAGGATGTGTCATCATATTTAAAAATGATATTACTTGAAGTCCTACCATATGTGACATTGATATATATAATATTAATATTGAAATTACTGAAATTCCTATTAATCTATATTTTTCATTTGATTTTTTCTTCTCTTCTTTTTCTAAATTGTCTATTCCTAAACTTGTAAATCCTGCTTTATCTACAAATTTTTCCACTTGTTCTAAAGTTAGTTTTGAATCATCATACTCAATACTTGCATTATTCATAATTAAATTGACTGATGCAGTTGCTATTCCATCTTGCTTGTTCAAAAACTTTTCTAGTCCTGATGAACAAGCACTACATGTCATTCCATCAATTTTTAATAATACTTTTTTCATACTTATTCTCCTTTGAATCCAGCATCTTGAATAGCTTGTTTTATTTGTTCGGTGTCTGTTTGACTTTCATTATATGTGATTAATGCTTGTTTTTCTTCAAAACTAACTGTAGCACTTTCCACACCATCTGTATTATTTAATACCTTTTCTAATCTGCTTGAACATCCTGTACAATGCATTCCTTCAATTTTTAATTTAATTTCTTTCATTTAAAATTCCTCCCTTAATTTATTACTTTAATTTTATTATAAATCATATTCATCCAACAGCTATATAAAAATTCTCCTTCTTCTGTTGGAAGAAAATTAATTTCATTTTTACCTACTTGAAATTTTTGGTCAATCCCAAATTTTTTCATAATAATTCCATTATTACATCCAGTTAAATATTTTTTATCAACATTAATTACCATTTTTACTGGTATTTCTTTTTTTATTCTTTCAGTATTTATATCATTTTCGTACCATATTGTTGCTATATTTCTTTTTACTTTGACTTTTTTTACATTAAAATCCTTTTTTATTATTTGTGTTACTGTTTCATAACAATGGTTACATACCATTCCTTCAATTTTAATATAAATTTTATTCATTAGCGTAATCTCCTAATTAACTCCATTACTTCTTGTATTATTTCCGTATTTCCAGCTTTTATTTCACGAACTACACAACTTGAAATATGACTTTCTAGAATCGAATTTTCAACACTTTCTAGTGCTTTATTTATTGCAGACATTTGTGTTAGTACATCACTACAATATCTGTCATCTTCTATCATTTGTTTTACTCCTCTAACTTGCCCTTCTATAATATTTAGTCTTTTTATTATTTTTGACTTTTCTTCGTCTGTACGATGTGTTGATTTCTCACATCCTTTACATTTTTCACATTCCATTATTTTACCTCCACCTGATTCATTTTACACCCCTAGGGGGTATTTGTCAAGTTTATATAATACTTTTTCCAAGATGTAAATATTTCATTATCAATACATCTAGAAACATATGTAGAAAGACGGGCGCCTTTTTCTGGTTTAAAGCTATTAATACCTTTAATAAGCCCTATTGTACCAATTGATATTAAATCATCTTGATCAACATTAGAATTACTATATTTTTTACACACATGTGCAACCAATCTTAAATTTTTTTCTATAAGTATATTACGAGCCTCTTCATCACCTGTGCTTAATCTTTCAAGATATATACATTCTTCCTCAGAATTCAAAGGTTCTGGAAAAAGTTGTACTCCCGAAATATATCCAACTGTAAATACTGCTGTTTGTAAAAAATGTATAAAACCACTTATGCAAAGTGCAGAAAACATAAAAGCACCTCCAATTTTCTCATACTAAAATTATATGTATAAGAAAATTAAAAGTGCCTGTTCAATTTCAAAACTTTCTAAATATATTTATTATGTCATTGGTCTATATAGTTTTATATTACCCTTATGATATTCATCTAATATCTTTAAATATATATCATCCTGAACTATTCTAACCTTTTTAGGATGTACAATATATCTAATATACAATTCAATATGAGAATCGACAATTTCTGTATAAATAATAGGTTCTAAGTAATTATAGTAAATTCTATATTCCACTGTAGCATCTGCCACTGCATCTTCCATTTTTTTAGGAATAGTTTTTAAGATTTCATTATTCTCAATAATTCCATACAAAACTGCTTTTGTTTTTTCTACATCTTCATCTAATGGAAGTTTAACAGTAATTTCATCCCATATATATTTAAAAGCTTTTGTATAATTTTTTAATGGATATGTAAACACAAATGAATTAGGTATATGTATTATTCTTCCTGTACTTTGCTCTGCATGTACTCTATCTCCAACTTCTAGTACTTCAAATCCAAGTGATCTCATATTTACTACATCACCTTTTATACCATTAACTTCAATTCTATCTTCTAATTCAAATATTTTCTTTGTGTTAATATATATTCCCGCAAAAAAATCAACAATTATTTCTTTAACTGCAATTGCAATTCCTGCTGATAAGAAACTAATTACTGTTATTATACCTGTAATTCTGTGTCCCCATAGCAATACTATCAGTACAATAGATATAATATTTAATGTTATTTTTATCATTCTATTTCTGAAGTATTTCTTTTTATTACTTACATCTGCTTTTGAATATAGTCCTCTTACTACGGCTTTTAAAACACTAAAAAATACAAATATCAAAATTGTTAATATAACTAATTCTATATATTCACTATAAAATCCAAAAGTTTTTCCTAAATATTGCGATATATCCTGTATTATAACCATTCTCATCACCTCTTGTATACTATTTTAGCACAAAACAAAACTTTATTCAACCTCATCAATACAATCTTGGAATTGACTATTATATAATTTATAATAAAATCCACTTTCTCCTTTTTCAAGAAGTTGTTCATGTGTACCTTGTTCAACAATATCTCCATGATTCATAACTAAAATTAAATCTGCGTTTTTTATTGTTGACAATCTATGTGCAATTATAAAAGATGTTCTACCTTTCATTAAATTATCCATAGCTTTTTGAATTTCTATTTCTGTTCTTGTATCAATACTTGATGTAGCTTCATCTAAAATTAATATCTTAGGATCTGCTAAAATTACTCTTGCTATTGTAAGTAATTGTTTTTGCCCTGCAGAAATCCCACTTGTTTCATCACCTATTTCAGAATTATATCCATTAGGCAATGTTTTTATAAAGTGATGTACCCTGGCAGCTTTTGCAGATTGAATAACTTCATCATCTGTTGCAGTTTCTCTACCATATTTTATATTTTCTTTTACAGTTCCGTCAAATAGCCATGTATCTTGCAATACCATTCCAAACATTTGACGTAATTCGCCTCTCTTGAAATCTTTGATGTTATGACCATCAAGTAATATTGCACCATCTGTTACATCATAAAATCTCATAAGAAGTTTTACCATTGTTGATTTTCCAGCTCCTGTTGGTCCTACAATTGCAATTTTCTGTCCTTCATGTACATCTGCATTAAAATCTTTTATTACAGTATTTTCTGGGTTATAACCAAATTTTACATGTTCAAATTTTACATTTCCTTTTAAACCTTCTGTTGTTGTTCCTTCTACATAAGTTTCAACTTCTTCATCTTCCTCTAAAAATTCAAATATTCTTTCAGTTGCAGCAACCATTGCTTGTAACATACTTGATACTTGTGCAATTTGATTTATTGGTTGTGTAAATTGTTTGTTATATTGTATAAAACTTTGTATATTTCCTACAGTAATTTTTCCGTTAATAGCTAAATACCCTCCTGCAATTGCTACACCTACATATCCAATATTTGATATAAATCCCATTATTGGATGCATTAAACCTGATAAGAATTGTGACTTCCATGCTGAACTGTATAGTTCTGAATTTGCTTTTTCAAATTCTTTTTGTGCATCCTCTTCTCCATTAAATGCTTTTACTATTGTTAATCCAGAAAATACTTCTTCTACTTGACCATTTACATGACCTAAATAATCTTGTTGCTTTTTAAAGTATTTTTGTGATTTTCCTACTATTATTTTTACAAGGAATGCTCCAATTGGCATAACTATTAATGATATTAATGTCATTTGCCAACTAATTGAAAGCATCATTATTAATATTCCAACTAGTGTACATATTGATGTTATTATTTGTGTAACACTTTGATTTAAATTCATCCCTAATGTATCTATATCATTTGTTATTATTGATAATACCTCTCCATTTGTCTTTTTGTCGAAGTAATTCATTGGAAGTGAATTTATTTTATGTGCTAAATCTTTTCTTAATTTATATGTTAAATTTTGTGCAATTTGTGTCATTGCAAAACTTTGGATGAAAGAAAATAATGCACTTACTACATATAGTCCTAATAGTGTAAGTAAAATTGTTCCAACTTTTCCAAAGTCTATTCCACCATTTCCTGATAGCTTATTTACTAATCCGTTAAATATTTCTGTTGTTGCATTTCCTAATATTTTAGGTCCTATTATAGAAAATATAGTACTTCCTACTGCAAATATAAATACTATTATTAATCCAATTTTATATTTTGATAAATAATTATTTATTAATTTTTTTGTTGTTCCTTTAAAATCTTTGGCCTTTTCTGTTGTATGGCCTGGTCTTGGCCCCATTGGTCCTGGCATATTATTTTCCTCCTTCCTTTTTATTTAATTCTTCTTCTGATAATTGTGATAATGCAATCTCTCTGTAAGTTTCATTATTTTTAAGTAATTCATCATGTGTTCCTTGACCTACTATTTTTCCATCATCTAAAACAATTATTTTGTCTGCATTTAAAATGGTACTAATTCTTTGTGCTACGATTATATTTGTTTTATTATTTGTTCTTTGGGCTAACGCCTCTCTTAATGCTGCATCTGTTTTAAAGTCTAATGCAGAAAAACTATCATCAAATACAAATATTTCTGGGTCTTTTGCAACTGCTCTTGCAATTGATAATCTTTGTTTTTGTCCTCCTGAAACATTGCTTCCACCT
>CAKPKI010000034.1 GCA_934167135.1 uncultured Clostridia bacterium | reverse complement strand
AGTAGGAAAAGAAGAAGTAATAAGAAACAAAGTAAAAGAATTTACAGGAAAAGAAATAGAAGAAATATCAGATAGACTAAAAATAAAAAATGCAACAGAAACAATTGAAATGGAAGATGGACCAACAGATGCAATAAGACACAAAAAAGATTCATCAATGGTAGTTGGATTTAAAATGCTAAAAGAAGATGAAGGTGATGTATTCATATCTGCTGGAAATTCAGGGGCATTGCTGGCAGGAGCAACATTACTTGTAGGGAGAATAAAAGGAATAGATAGACCAGCATTAGCTGGAATATTACCAGCATATAAAAGCCAGTTATTACTTATAGACTCAGGTTCAAACACAAATTGTAAGCCTATAAACTTACTACAATTTGCCCAAATGTCTACAATATATTTAAGAAATACATTTGGAATAGAACATCCTACAATAGGATTGTTAAACATAGGAACAGAAGAAACTAAAGGTAATGAACTAGTAAAAGAGAGTTATAAACTATTAAAAGAAAAATCAGAAGAACTAGGAATAAACTTTATAGGAAATGTAGAAGGAAGAGACGCATTTTCAGGAAAAGTAGACGCAATAGTTACAGATGGATTTACAGGTAATGTATTTTTAAAAACAACAGAAGGACTTGGTAGGTTCGTAAAAACAACATTAACAGAGAGTTTAACTCAAAATTTATTAGCAAAAATTTGTACAGTACCTTGTTTACCAGCAATAAATAGATTTAAAAAGACGATGGACTATAAATCTTATGGTGGGGCATTATTTCTAGGAGTAAAAAAACCAGTAGTAAAGGCACATGGAAGCAGTGACGAAATTCTTTTTGAATTTACCATTAAACAAGCCGAAAAATTTGTAGAAAATAAAGCAGTTGATAAGATGATAGAAGAGTTTGAAAATAAGCCAAAAGCTTGAAGATAAGCGATCTTAATTGAAATACTGAATGGGCAGTATAAAAAACAAAAAATATTATAAATATGCTTGACAAAACTGTGAACATATAATATAAATGTTACAGATAATTTGATTAATAAAAACAGATATCATTTAGCACATGAGAGGAGGTGAACTTGTAATGAGTTCAGAAGAAGTTTTTGAAAAAGTAAAAGGAATAATTGTAGAGCAATTAGGTGTTGCTGATACAGCTGTTACAATGGAAGCATCTTTCATAGATGACTTAGGAGCTGATTCATTAGATATAGTAGAATTAGTAATGGCATTAGAAGAAGAATTTGATATAGAAATCCCAGATGCTGACGCAGAAAAAGTTGTTACAGTAGGAGATGTAGTTGATTACATAAAAGAAAATGTATAAATAAAAGAAGGACGAAAACAATTCGTTCTTTTATTTTGGCAAAAAAACTTGAAAAAAACGCAAAATAGTATATAATATAGATATAAAAAATGGAGGAGAAAATGAAAGGTTTAGAAGAAAAAATAGGGTATACATTCAAAAACAAAGAATTATTAAAAAAAGCATTAACACACACATCATATGCATATGAACATGGAATAGAAAGTAATGAAAAATTAGAATTTTTAGGAGATAGTATTTTAGAATTTGTATCAAGTATATATCTATACGAAAACTATCAAAATCTTAAAGAAGGAGAAATGACTAAAGTTAGGGCTACAGTAGTGTGTGAAACAAGCTTGCATAAAATAGCACAATCACTTGGTTTTAGTGATTTCTTATACTTAGGAAAATCAGAAAGAATGACAAATAAAGAAGTAAGACCAGCAATATTAGCAGACAGTGTAGAGGCAGTAATTGCAGCAATATATTTAGATGGAGGACTAGAAGAAGCAAAAAAATTTATTATTGAAAATTTAAAAGAACCAATAAAAACTGCAAGCAAACATGTAGGGCAAAAAGATTATAAAACTGTATTACAAGAAAAATTGCAAAAACATGGAGAAGTTGAAATAAAATACACAATAATAAAAGAAACAGGGCCAGATCATGATAAAACATTTGAAGCACAAGTGGAATGTAACCATAAAAAATTAGCAGAAGGAACTGGAAAATCAAAAAAATTAGCAGAAATGGAAGCCGCAAAAAAAGCATTACAAGCAATAAAATAAAAGAGGTGATAGAATGAAAAAACATTATATAATTCCAATATTTGTACCACATTTAGGTTGTCCAAATGATTGTATCTTTTGCAATCAAAGGTCAATAAGTGGTCAACAAAAAATGATTAATGGTGAAGATGTTAAAAAGACTATTGATTTCTATTTAGAAAATATAAAAGACAAAGAAGCAAAAAAAGAAGTTGCATTTTTTGGTGGAAGTTTTACAGGAATAGAAGAACAAAAACAAGAGGAATTCTTAAAAATAGCTTATGATTATATAAAACAAGGAAAAATAAGTACAATAAGAATATCTACAAGGCCAGATTATATAGACAAAAAAACGCTAAAAAGATTAAAAAAATATAAAGTAGAAACAATAGAATTAGGTGTTCAATCTGCAAACGATTATATTTTAAAAAGAGCAAATAGAGGTCACACATTTGAGGATGTAAAAAAAGCATCAAAAATGATAAGATGGCATGGATTTAAATTAGGACATCAAATGATGGTTGGATTACCTGAAAGTACAAGAATTGATGAAATAAATACGGCAAAAGAACTTATAAAATTAAAACCTAAAATGGTAAGAGTATATCCAGTACTAGTAATCAAAAATACAAAATTAGAAAAAGAATTCCTAGAAGAAAAATATACACCGTTAACAGTTGTACAAGCAGTAGAAACATGCAAAGAACTAATTTCAATGTTTAACAGAAAAGGAATAGATGTAATTAGAGTTGGATTACAAAATACAGATGAAATAACAGACCCAAATATAAAAGGAAGTGAAGTTGTTGCAGGTCCATATCACCCAGCATTTAGACAACTTGTAGAATCAGGATTATGGTATGATACTATTCTTGCAAAAATAAAACAATTAAATGTTAAAGTGAAGAAAGTTGAAGTAACAGTAAATCCGCAAGATGTAAATAATGTAATAGGACATAAAAGAGAAAATATAGAAAAACTAAAAGAGCTATATACATTAGATTTAATTGTTAAACAGTCTAAAGATATTAAACCTGGAAAACTAGAAATGAAGGTTATAGAAAAATATCCTGAATTTTTAGAAGAGCGTAAATAAAGGGGAAGAGTATGGAAAAAAACAAAAGAACAATAAATATATTATTAGTAGTTGTAGTTGTATTAATTACTGTAATGTGTATAATAGCATATGTGTTTTTTACAAAAGAAAAAACAAAACCAATTATAAATCCAGAAGAAAAGAAAGAAATACAAAATCAAGAAAAGATATTTTCAGTAGAAAATTATCCCAAAATTGATGGTTCAATTGCTACATTGCCACTTGCAGAGGCATTTAAGGCTAATTTTACAGGAGAAAATATAAATGATATAAATGTAACATATTCTGAAAATCATGAAGCATATGTAAATTTAATAAAGGGAGATGCAGATTTAATATTAGTAACAGCTCCAACAGAAGAGGAAGAAAAATTAGCCAAAGAAAAAGATATAGAACTTGAAGCAATTCCAATTGCAAAAGAAGCATTTGTATTTTTTACAAATACAGAAAATCCAGTGGGTAATTTAACAACAGAGCAAATTCAACATATTTATGCGGGAAAAATTAGAAATTGGAGAGAACTTGGAGGCGAAAACGAAAAAATACTAGCATATCAAAGACCAGAAAAATCAGAAAGTCAAACTGGAATGGTATCACTTGTTATGAAAGGAAAAAGAATGATAGATCCAATAACAGAAGATGTTAATTATAATGGAGAAAATGTTGTTGGAGTAATAGCAGACTATAAAAATCAAAAGTCAGCTATAGGATATTCTTATTACAAATATGTTCTAACAATGTATACAGTAAATAAAATGAAATTGTTTGCAGTAGATGGAGTTGAGCCAACTTATGAAAATATTCAAACTGGATTATATGGATTACAAACATCTTATTATGCAGTTATTAGAAAAAGTGAAGAGCAAAATAGTGAGGCACGAAAACTCCTAAATGCAATGAAGTCTGAAAGAGGTCAAAATGTGGTAAAGGAGGCTGGATATGTTCAAAACTATTAAGTCAAGGGTGATTTTTGTCTCAGTTTTATGTTCTATCTTTATAATAATTACAATAATTGCTATTATATATAAAAATATTGAAGTGAATAATGAAATTGCACAAGAAAATAGTAAGATTGAAAAACAAGAAAATGATACAACTGGAATAGATTTAAAAGGGACATACAATCAAAATAATTTAACGATAAATGAAAAGAAAGTAACAAAAGATAAAGTAGAAATAAAATATTGTCAAATAAATGGATTAAATGATAATGTAATTCAAAATAATATAAATAAAGAACTTGAAACCATAGCACTAAATTGCTATAAAGAAGAAATAAAAAATTTAGATGAAGTAATAAATGTATCTGTTAATATGAATAATTTAGCCAATTTTTCTAATGTTTTATCTTTCGAAGTTAGTTATGTTGCAAAAAAGGATGATGATGGAGAAGGATTTTATCAAGGACTTAAAGGATTAAATTATGATTTAACAACAGGTAACAAAATAACAATAGATAAAATGTTTACTAAAGAAGCACCAGTAGAAGATATTTTAAGAAAATCAGCATATTATAGTTTAATTCAAAGAAATGTAGAAGATAATCTATCTGGGAATTTAGTGGTATCAGATTATGGAAATGTTGAAGATGAAATTGAATTATTTATTTCTAATTATAAAAAAGGAAAATTAACAGAGTTTGAATTTTCGCCTAGTAAAATAAATGTCTTTTTAGAAAATAACGATATAGTTACAATAGATATGTCAAGTTGTTCAAGTTATATTGCAATTTATAGCAGATATTTAGAAAGTGGCACAGATATTTATGAAAAAGATGATGTGGGGCTAAAAAATCTATATACATTGTCAACTAGAGAAAAATCACAATATTCATATATGAATTATCAAAAAGGAAGCAACTATTTTATTGATGTAAATCTTATAGATTATGATACAAGTGACAATTCATTTAGTGAAAGTTTGAAAAAACAAAAAATTGCAGAAATAGAGAAACAAATAGAAAAAATAAAAAATTTAGTATCTAAAAACCCTAATAATTTTTATATATTAAATTGTAATATATCTATTGCTACTACTTATGATAATACATTAATGAAAAATATGACATTTTGTATAACAAAAGGTAATTCTTATGAAATGTCAATGAATGATTTTAGTCAAAATGTTGAACCAATAATAATTGAAATTAATAGACAAACTAATGAATCAGAATTGCCTAAATATATTTATAATTTTTCATCTGTATTAAATACAGAAATTCAAACAATTAGGGAAGAATATAATCCTGAAACAGGAGAAAAAGTAGTTATTTAGAATAAAATCACCTATTATTACAAATAATTGTAATAAGGGTGATTTTTATGTTTAAAATACAAAAAAGGAGAGGCTTAATAAATGTTATTGGAACCATAATTGGTTCTGCAATAATGGCTTTTGGTACATCGTCATTTTTATTGCCAAATCAATTATCATCAGGTGGATTGGCTGGAATTGCAACAATAACATATTATTTGCTGAAAATACCTATGGGAGCAATGATAATGGCGTTAAATATACCATTATTCTTATTGGCAGGATATAAATTAGGAAAAGAATTTTTGGTAAAATCCTTAATAGGAACTATAAGTTTATCAATTTTTATAGATATATTTGATAAATATCCTCCGATCACAACAGATAGGTTTTTAGCATGTATATATGGTGGAGTATTAATTGGAATTGGAACTGCTATAATTTTAAAAGTTGGAGCTTCTACAGGAGGAACTGATTTGGTTGCAACTGTAATAAAAGGCTATAATCCATATATATCTATGAGTAAATACTTAATTATAATGGATATTATAATTATTACATTAAATGTATTATTTTTTAAACATATAGAAATTGGATTATATTCTGCAATTGCTATTTATTTATATGGACAAATGATAGATATAGTTTTTGAAGGAATATATTATACTAAATTGCTATTTATAATCTCGAATAAAAATGAAGAAATTTCGAAAATGATTACAGAGGAAGTTAAAAGAGGTATTACAGGTCTTTATGGTAAGGGAATGTATAAAGATGAAGATAAATTGGTACTAATATGTGCAGCTTCAAGAAGTGATACTGCAAAAATTAAAGATATAGCAAAAACAATTGATAAAAGATGTTTTATTGTAATAGGAAATGTTAGAGAGGTATTAGGTAAGGGATTTAAAGAGAATTAATAAAAGTACACTTAAAAAATAGTGTACTTTATGTTTTTGTAATCATTTGGCTTGAAACAACATTGATTTTCACATTTGTATGAAAACGGGAATTTTTAAAATTTTCTTTCCAGTTGTAATCTTTCCAGTCTTTTTGCGTTGGGAAGTGAGAAAGGGCTTTATATGAAAAACAATCTATATCTGTATTGTAATCTTTAGAAATTTTATTAAAATAATCAGTTAATTGTTTCTGTAAATATTCTTCAGCTTTGGCTGAAAATTTATTAAGTGTATCAGTATTTTCATATTCCATATTTTTTTCGAGAGTAAGTATTGATGCTTGGACATTTATATCTGTATAAATATTTGGAATACCATCTTCAATATTAACACTTATTTTTGATTTTTTATTTGGAACGATATTAAGTTCTATTTTATTTTTTTCTTTGTCAGAACAGGGGTTATCGATTGAAATTACAAAAGAATTTACATCATTATTTATTAATAGGTGGCAAATGGTTTCAGTGGCTGTAAGTTTACCACATAATTTATCATCATTGAAAACTGCAATGCCAATATTTTCTGTACCACGTTTTCCTTGTATTGAACTAGAGCCAGCAGTTAAGTCTTCAGGATTTGTAATAACAGTAATATCTTTTTCTGATATAATAGAAAGTGATGAATTTTCTTCTGAGCTTGAGGAAACATTAGATTCTTCTTGTTGTTTTTTTCGTGCTGTTTGGTTAAGTCCACCAAGTATTGCTGTTCCTTCACAATTATTTTCTGAAAAAGTATTAAAAAATTCTCCAACAGTAATATCTGAGAAATAACCTGTAAATTTATCAGTAATTGAAAATGTTTCATAATAGTTTGTAGTGATTTTTTCTAGATTTGGTTTTACATTTTCTAAATAGTCTGAAGCGGAACAAGTGCTAACTATTAAATTTGCAGTGGGCCTAAATTCTTCATTATTAAGTAAACTACAAATTTGTGAGGAAATACCGCTGTTTTGCAAATTCTTCAGAAAATATTACAGCACTACAATGGGCTAAATTTATTTCTTTTCCCATATAGCTATTTAATAGGTTTATACATCCATAAATTGAGTCAGCTTCTCCTGAAACTAAAATGATTTTGCTAGAATCATTTGAAGAACTACTATTAGGAGAAAAAGAGTCTGATTTGGTAAATTGAGCAGTAACCTTTATTTCAGCATTTTCTCCAACATCAATACCTAATGCTAGTACATATGCAAGATTGGTTAAATTGTGTGAAGCATAAGAACCTGAAAATGCACCAATAAAGATGATAAGTAGAATTATGAATATTATGATGTTTATTGCATTTTTGCTCAGTTAAACCACCTCCTTAAAACTTTTTTTAGTGTTGCCAATAATAGTATAATAAAACTAGTTCCGATAACTAAAATAAAGAAAAAATATTTATACATAATATTAGAATAATACATAGATATAGCATAGTTTTTTGGATATATACTAACAATAAAAATGCAAATTGAGAACAATATATTTAATAACATTTCGTTTTTTATGTTAGTAAGTTTTCTGAAAATATTATTTGAGAATTTAAGAGTAATCCCTAAATATCCCATAAATGCAATTATCCAAATTAATAGATAAATGGAATCTGGTTTTCTAAAAAATGAACCGAATTTTATATATTTTGTGGCAGAGTAAATGGGTAATAATTCATCAACTTCTGTAAAGCCATTAAACATAAAGATAATAATTGCAACACTTAGTAGTAAAAATATTGATGATAGTATTATTGCAGTTATAGAAATTTTTTT
This sequence comes from uncultured Clostridia bacterium, assembly GCA_934167135.1. Taxonomy (GTDB): domain Bacteria; phylum Bacillota; class Clostridia; order TANB77; family CAG-508; genus CAG-269. The sequence goes on along the minus strand of CAKPKI010000034.1, from coordinate 7,453 downwards.
TAATTGTTCTGGTTCTTTGAGAATAGGAGGCATAAAATAAATGTATGCAAGTATTTGGAATGCAAACATATTTGATAAGCCACTAATAAATGTTGTAAATAAACCATTTCCCCATATAGGATAAATTTTATTGATTTCATAATATGGTATATCTGCTAAAAATAATAATATAATACTGATTACTAAAAATGGAAAAAATATAAATATACTTCTATATACTGCATTATGTTTCATACTACATGCCGAAATTGCTGATAATAAAAATAATAATATAATATAAAATAGGCTGGTCATGGGAAAATATATAATTTGCAAGAAAGATGAAAATATATGCAATAAAATTCCGGCCCAAAATATAAGATAACTAATATATGCTAATCCTATAATCCATTTTAAAGTATTTCCTCCAAGATAATTGGATATGTCAATCAAGTCATATGTTGGAAATTTTTTTAGAAAGTAACATATTAAACAAGTAAAACAAATTACAATTAAACTTATATAAAGAATATTTAGCAATGATGCAGATGATGTTGAACTTATTATGGATTTAGTGATATTTAATATTATATGATTAAATGTTATAGTTACTAATAAGGCTATGGCTTCTTTGTTACCAATTTTTGTATTACTCATATATAAAATCCTTTCAAAATAAATATTCCTACATATTATTGACAAATATGTAGGAAATATACATTTTATAGATTAAGTTTAAAGATTGTGAATGCAAAAAATACATAAGCATATCTAAGAAATTTCTTTTTCATTAAATGAGATTCATAATATTCGTAAAATGATTTTAATGCACTTAGTTTGTCTGTGATTGTTATAACATAACTTTCTTTGTATTTCGGAAATTTAAAGAATGTTACTGGCCACATGTGTTTTAAAATGATGTCTTGTTCTTTATCATTTAATGAACATATTTTTAAGGCATTGTTTAAGGCAATTTGTGGGTGTTTGAATGCATGCCATCCATTTAACATTGCTTTTGAGTGCCTCCAATTGTATAAAAATAAATCGTGTAAAATTCCAGCCCTTGCAACTGATGTATAGTCTAAGTTATGCTTTTTGCAGTATAAATATGACCAGTAGGCTACTTCGATACAATGGTCATAACAGTTTGTGTCATAGTGTTGTTTATAATTTTTCATTTGCAATACGGTTGGATTGTTTATTAAATCTTTGGTTATTTCGTAAAATTCTTTATTCATATTACATATCCCTTTTTTATATTTTATACTTATATTATATAGCATTTTCTGGGATTTTTCAATATGGTTTTTGTTAAAATCTAATTTGTTGGTTATTGGTTTAGTTTAAATTAATACAAAGAAATCTTATAAAAACATTATCCAGTAACATTTGTTGACTTTTTATATGACATAATATATAATTTAGAAAAAATTGGGAGGAATATATGAGCTTTAGAATAATATATGGAAGAGCAGGAACAGGAAAGAGTGAATACTGTTATAAAGAAATTGCTCAAAAAATAAAAAAAGAAAATAAAATACTAATAATTACTCCAGAACAATTTTCATTTACAGCAGAGAAAAAATTAATGGATGCAATAGATATACAAGCTGTGTTAAATGCAGAAGTAGTAACATTAAGTAGAATGGCATATAGAGTAATAAGTGAAATTGGAGGAAAAAACGAAACTAATTTAAGTAAATGTGGAAAAGCAATGCTCATATATTCAATATTAAGTAATAACAAAAAAGAACTAAAATTTTTAGGCAAAACAGACGAGAATGTGGACATGCTTGATACTGCAATAACTGAATTTAAAAAACATGGAATCAGTGTAGAACAACTAAAACAAGAAATAGAAAGCCAAGATGACATCTATTTAAAAAATAAGTTACAAGACCTAAATGTAGTATACAGTGGGTTTGAGGAACAATTATCAGGAAAATATATTGATGAAACAGATTTGTTAACAATATTAGCAGAAAATATAGACAAAACAGATATGTTTAAAGATGCAGTAATTTATATAGATGAATTTGCAGGATTTACAAGTCAAGAATATCAGATAATAGAAAAACTAATACAAATAGCAAAACAAGTAACAATAACAATATGTACAGATGAACTACATGGGATAAAAAATCCGGATACAGACATATTTTATTCAAATGAGGTTACTGTAACTAAATTGTTAGAAGTTGCACAAAATTGTGATGTGAAAATAGAAGAAATAAAATTAGAGGAAACATATAGATTTAAAAATTCGGAATTGAAACATTTAGAAGAAAATTTATATGAAAACAAGCCACAAAAATATAATAGTCAAATAAAAAATATGCAATTATTTTTAGCTAAAAATCAATATTCAGAAATAGAAGAAGTAGCAAAAAATGTATTAAAACTAGTAAGAGATGAAGGATATAGATATAGAGATATCTCAATAATTACTAAAAATATATCTACATATTCAAGCTTAGCAAGGGCAATATTTGATAAATATGACATACCAATATTTATAGATGAAAACAGAGATCTAAATCAAAATGTAGTAATCCAGTATATACTTGCAATACTAGAAATATTTATAAAAAATTGGTCATATGAAGCGGTATTTAATTATATAAAAGCAGGTTTTTCTAATATAGAAGAAGATGATATATTCAAACTAGAAAAATACTGTTTAAAGTGGGGAATAAAGCAAAACAAATGGAAGAAAGAATTCACATATGGAAATTATGAAGAAAAAGACAAAGCAGATATAGAAAGACTAGAACAAATAAGAAAAGATTTAGTAAATCCACTTATGAGATTAAAGCACAAAATAGATGAAAATAAGACAGTAGAAGGAATATCAAAAGCAATATATGAATTTTTAGTAGAACAGCAAATATATGAAAAAGTTCAAATTAAAATACAAGAATTAAACGAGATTGGACAAATAGACTTAGCAAATGAATATGAAAGCAGTGTACAAACGATAATAGAAATATTAGATGAAATTGTATTAGTATTTAAAGATGACAAAATAACAATAGACAAATACAATCAAATTTTAAAAATAGGATTTAAAAATAGTAGTTTAACCAAAATACCTGGCACACAAGACCAAGTAATAATGGGAGATGTAGATAGGTCAAGAAGTCATAAAGTAAAAGCAATATTTATAATAGGACTAAATGATGGTGAATTCCCAAGTGTTAGAAAAGATGAGGGATTTTTAAATGATGCAGATAGAGAAACATTAAAACAAAACGGTATAGAATTAGCCAAAGGTACGATAGACAAACTATATGAAGACAGTTTTAATATATATAAAGCATTTACAACAGCAGAAGAAAAGCTATATTTATTATACTCATCATCAGATATGCAAGGAAAAGCACTACGTCCATCAATGCTAATAAATAAAATAAAAAAAATATATCCTATGTTACAAGAACAAAGTGATGTTATAGAAAGAAGAGGTGAGATATTAAACAAAAAAACAACATATGAAGAATTAATAGTTAATTTAAGCAAATTAAAGGAACAAGATAGTATAGAAAAGTTATGGTATTATATTTATGATTATTACCAAAAAGACAGTGAGTGGAATGAAAAATTAAAACAAAGTTTAAAAGGATTGGAATATACAAATATTCCATATAAAATAGATAAAAATAATATTGAGAGACTATATGGAAATACATTAGTAACAAGTATTTCGAAATTAGAAAGATATAGAAGTTGTCCGTTTTCTTATTATCTACAATATGGACTTAAAATAAAGCCACAAGAAGAATTAAAAATTCAGACATTAAATACAGGAACATTTATACATGAGGTAATAGATGAATTTTTTGGAACTGTAAAAGAAGTGGGAATAAAATTAGAAGAAATTACAGAAGATCAATTGTCAGAAATAATAAATAAAATAATTGATTCAAAGTTAGGACAAAATAAAAATTATATATTTACATCAACTGCGAAATATAGAGCATTAGTTATCAGATTAAAAAAGATAATTAAAAAGGCACTAAAATATATAATTGGAACAATTGTGCAAAGTAGATTTGAAGTATTAGGAACAGAAGTAGAATTTGGAGAAAAAGTCAAATATAAGCCAATAAGATTAACTTTGGAAGATGGAAAAAGAATAGAAATAGTCGGAAAAATAGATAGAATAGATACAGCACAAGGGGAAGATGGAAAATATTTAAGAATAATAGACTACAAATCATCGACCAAAAATATTGATTTAAATGAGGTATATGCGGGACTACAAATTCAATTACTAACATATTTAGATGCTGCATGTAAAGAAGAAGATTTAATGCCAGCAGGGGTTTTATATTTTAGTATGTTAGAACAAATGATAAAATCAGATAAAAGACTAGAACAGGAAGAAATAGAAGAAAAAATAAGAGCAAATTTTAAAATGAAAGGTCTAATTTTGGCAGATGTAAAAGTAGTAAAACTACATGATAAAAATTTGCAAAATGGAAGTTCTGCACTTGTACCTGCATATATAGGAAAAGATGGAGAATTAAGTGAGAAAAAGACGAGTGGAGTAACTGCTGAACAGTTTAAAGATTTACAAAGATATCTGTATACAATTATTAAACAAATTTCTAAAGAAATTCTTGGTGGAAATATAGATTTGAAACCATATTATAAAAATAAGAAAACACCATGTAAATTTTGTGATTATAAAAGTATTTGCTCATTTAATATGGGGGGGTGCGAGAACTCATACAATTATATTGATAAGAAGAGTAAGGAAGAAATTTTGAGTAAAATAAAAAAACAATAAGAAAAATGTAAGAAGATACTAAAGACCTGAAGCTCCCATGATTGAATCCTGGTTTTGCAATCAGAATGAAATGAAGTACTTGCTATATTTTGGCAGGTGCTTTTTTTTTGCAAATTTGTCACACTTTGGTTACAATTATGGCGAGATTAGACTAGACTTAGCAAGTTTTAACAAAAAATATATTTAAATAATTCGCAGGAAGTGGTATAATTGGAGAAAATGAGAGGAGAAAATAAACATGAGTTTAAAAGAGAGTAATGAAATAACACTAAAAATTAAATGTGAATTAAATGAGTTCTATAAGATAGTAGAAGAAAAAGGATTCAAAATAATAGATAAATTCTCAATGGATGATACATATTTCATACCTGAAGAAATTGAGTCAGATAAGGTTAATACAAGAGATATTCTATCTAAAGCAGTATTGATAAGAGATATTATAGGAAAAATGTCAAATAGAAGAACAAAACTAATAACATTTAAAATTAAGAACTTTGATGAGTCTGGTAATATATTAAATCAAGAATCTGTTAATTGTAATATTCTTGAAATAGAAGATGCTAAAAAATTATTAAAAGCAATAGGGTACAAAGAAATTATGAATATAAAAGAAGATGATGTAGTATACGAAAAAGATGGATTTCAATTAGCAATTAAAGATATAAAAAACGGAGATAATTTAATAGAAATAGAAACTGAAGAAAACAAGGAATTAGATACTATAGAAAAATTAATTAAAAAAGTCAATAAAATAGGAATACCAGTTTATACAGATAATTATTTTGTGAAAAAAGCAGAAATAGAATTAGATAAGATATTAAGTAAAAGTAATAATAAAGAAATGGAAAAAGCTTGTGGATGCATTATAATAAAGGATAATAAAGTACTATTAATCAAGCAAACAAAAGGTCATTGGGGATTTCCAAAAGGACATGTGGAAAGAAATGAAACAGAGATTGAAACTGCAATTAGAGAAGTAAAAGAAGAAACGAATTTAGATGTAGAAATTGATTCTAATAAAAGATATACAATGGAATATGTAACAGATAAAGGAAAACTAAAACAAGTAGTATTATTTATTGCCAAATGTATAGGCGGAGAGATAAAAGCACAGGAATGTGAAGTGAATGATATAAAATGGTTAGATTTCGATGAGGCAATTGAAACAATTACATATAATAATACTAGAGAATTATTTAAGGAAATACTTAAGGAAAGAAAAATATGAAAGTATTAACAATAAAACAACCTTGGGCAACATTAATAATGCAAAGAGATAAAAGATTTGAATTTAGAAGTTGGCAAACTAAATATAGAGGAGATTTATTAATACATGCAGGAAAAGGAATAGATAAAGAAGCAATGAATAGATTAGCAAAATATATTCCGGAAGATATGCCAACTGGGAAAATATTAGGAAAAGTAACATTAGTAAATTGTGTGAAGGTGTCAACAGAATTTAAAGAAATGTTATTAAAAGAAAATAAAGATATGTATACAGATAGTTCTTTTAAAGAAAATTATGGTTGGCAACTAGAAAATGTAGAAGTATTTGATAAAGCAATAGAAGCAAAGGGAAAATTGAGTTTATGGGAATATGAAATATAAAATAAAATATTCCAAAATTTTACAAATAATGATATGATATTTTTGAATATAAATAGAAGGGGAAAATATATGGCAAGTAAATATATATAATTAAACATTTTATAATACAGAATTAGGAGTAACTAAAATAATAAAAGCTGAAACAAAATGAAAATTTGATTTAAAAGTTAATCAAATGAATGAGAGATGAAATCAATAAATACAACTAAAAAGAAAATTTGAAATTAAAAGAAGAATTAGAAATACTAAAAAAAGTGATTACCATATTTGTGTTAAAATGGAAGATAATGTGAATTTCATAGAAAATAATAGAAAAGCACATGATGTTATAACAATGTGTAAAGTGCTAGGAATAGCATGTTCAAAGTATTATTATCAGAGAAATAAAAAGAAAAATAGATATAAGGAAGCAAATGAAAAATTAGATAAATAAATACTAAAAGAGTATAAGAACTTAAAAGGAAGATATGGTTCGCCAAAAGTCCCAAAAGCACTAGAAAAAAGAGGAATAATGGCAAGCCAAAAAAGAGTAGCAAGCAGAATGAAGAAAATGGGGCTAAAATCAATAATAGTAAAAAAATACAGACCGAGTGGAAGTAAAGGAATAGTAGATGATATAGATAAGCCAAATTTATTAGCTCATAACCCGAAACAAGTAAATAAAAATTAAATTATAGAATATAGATAGGAGTAAGACTACAAGAAAATAAGTAGTCTTATTTTTGTACTTTACCCCAGTAAAATACCCCTACCACGATGAAAAGTAATAGAATTAATGGTAAACTATGGAATAATTAAGGAATTTGTGATATAGTAATAGCAATAAGGAAAGAGGAGAGCTTATGGAATATATAGATATATTTGATGAAAATAATAATCCAACAGGACAAATAAAAGAAAAGGGGAAAGCACATGAAGAAGGCGATTTTCATAGAACAGCACATGTTTGGATTATAAATGACAAAAATGAATTATTATTACAATAAAGAAGTGCGAATAAGAAATCACATCCTAATTGCTGGGATATATCTGGAGCAGGACATATAAAAAAGCAGGAGAAAGTGTAATTGATGG
>CAKPKI010000033.1 GCA_934167135.1 uncultured Clostridia bacterium | reverse complement strand
CTCTACCAGCATAAAAATCAAAATCTTTTTCCAATTCTTTTATTTTATTTTTAATTTTTTCTTTACTTATATAATTTTCATCAATAAATTTTTGTAATTTCTTTTCAAAATTTTTATTTAATGTACTTACTGCACTAACTCCATCAGGAGTACTCTCAAAAGATGTATTCCAATCACTTTCATTATCAGCTTTTGGAAATTTTATATCTTTTATTTCCATTTAAACCACCACCCATTTTAACTTTTGTTGTTCTTCTGTTGGATTCCATTGTTTCCATATATCTTCACTATATTTAATTAACCTCATTTTATTTTTATCATATTCTGTAATACAATATTCATTAGCTTTAAATCTATCATTAAAACCACATAGCAAATTTACCAAATCTTCCATAGGATTTCCTGTACTTTTTATCGGTTTTGCATAAATTCCATAAGTTCTATTCAAATTCTCATTGGTTTCAAATACTGCACATACATCGAATGTTGCTATTCCACTTAAAAAGTGCATTGCCTCTTCTGGTTTATATTCTTCTAAGTTTAGGAAACAAAAGCCAATCGAATTTGTTCTTCCTTCATGTTTTTTATTATTTTTCAAAGTAAAACTATTTCTATACTTTTCAAATTCTACTTTTGACATAAATCTAAATACTTTCAAAATAAACCTCCTTGATATCATATCCTGTTTGTTTTAATTCTTTTTCTGTTATTACTTTCATAATATTTAATTGTTCTAAAGTATAGAAGTTTGCACCTAATCCATTTTTGTACTTTTTTACTTTTGATATATATACAATCGAAGAATTATTAATTTTATAAAAAATTACATCTCCTTCTTTTAATACATCAGAAATTTTTTTACCATGTTTATCCATGCAATTAACAAGTCCTGTTTCACTTTTATAACTATTTCTTTTTTCAAAAGCTATCAATTTTTGATTTCCTTGTGTCTCAATAATATCAACTATTTTGTCTATCGTTTCATCTTTAAATCTTACATATTCTCCTGGTTCTATTTCATCATAATAACAACCTTTGCATCCCATCTTTTCTACTCGACAATGCTGCCACTCTTTATCACTACATTTCATTTACTTTTTCCTCCTAGTATATTTATTAAATCCCAACTGGGATTACCTTCTGCAGATAATGTTTTGCTCCCTCTTTTTAATGTTGCTATTGCTGTGTCTACATCTATCATTCTTACATCAGTTCCTTCAAAGCATATTAAAAAATATGCTTTGAGTCCTGCATTTTTACATTTCTTCATTTCATCACATTGCTTTATATCCTTATCAACCATTCGCCATTTTCTGGTTTTACATTCTTTTGCATCAAATACTGCTTTATAATTTGGAAGAAATATCTCATAATCAAATGGTTCTCCTTTTATATATGTTCCATCTTGTAATCGTTCTGCATGATTTTTGTGTGCATGTCCACCTATTGCTTCTACATACTCACATACTTTTTTAATTTGATTTTCAAATATATATCCTCTTCTTGGCATTTAATCACCTACTTTTTTAATAAGTCAGAATTATCATATATATTTCCTATAACTCTTAATTCTAAGCTTATATTTTCAGATAACAATGGACTATCAAAATAAAACTCATTTATTGGTTTTATTCCCCAAGCCATCCTATCATCATCAAAATATATAATTGCTAAATCTATATTATCTACTTTGACTATATCTCCCTCATATATTTCTTTTCCTTTTATGTCATGTATTCCTGTATATTGCATTAAAATCATATCTTCTGTATCAAAGTAATCACTATATTGATCTGGTCTAATTGCTATTCTTCCACCATAAAATGTTGGCTCAAAATCTAATTCTTGTACTTTTAACATTTCTTTATTCTCTGTATCCCATATTCTAAATTTTATATCTCTCATTATTTTCACCTACCTATAAAATAATCTATTTAATATTTGTGTTGCTTGCATCTTATTTAATTGATCAGTATCAAAATCCTTCATAAACCTTTTTATCATATTTACTTGCTTTTCACTCGCAGGTACTTTTCCCCATTTTCTCATCATATCAACATTCCAAATATATTCTGCATCTGCATAATTTTCTTTCAAATATAAATATGCTTCGTCAAAAGCTTTTTGCATAGTTACTTTTTTCCCATTCCAAATTGTTTTTCCAAGTTCATCTTGTGCAGGAATTACAATCCTTCTTTTAGGAATACTTACAACCATATTCCCATTTGGCATTTTGAAATAATTTACTCCATGAGTATTGTAACTTTGCTCTTTCGCCCATAAATCAACTATTTCAACATTTCTTATCCAACTACCTGGACAATCTGATTTTTTAGTTATTATCTCAGGTAGTTCAAATAAATCCCCTTGAATTTCATCTTGCTTATTTGCAGGAACAGTATTTATATCTACACCCAACAGTGATGGGGCTGTACACAAATTTGCTCTTCCTGTTGTTCCTACTAAATCTATTAGTGTCAATTTATCTTTTCCTGGATAAAGCCTTAGTCCTCTTCCTACCATTTGAGTATATAAAGAACTGTTTGAAGTTGGCCTTGCTATCATTACTGTTTCAACAAGTGGCATATCCGTTCCTTCTGTAAATATCATACAATTAACAAGTACAGGTATTTCTCTATTAGTAAATTTTCTTATTAATTCTTCTCTGTTTTTTGTCTTTGCGGTTACAGCTACCGCTCCTGGTATTTTCTCTGCAATTGCTTCAGCATGTTCTACACTACAAGCAAATATTAGTGTTTGTCCTTTTGCATATTTCTTGTAAGCTTCAGCTATTGCATTGTTTAATACATCTTGGTTCATTGCTTCTTCAAGTTCTCCTGGTGCAAAATCCCCCATCCTTCTTGCAACTTTTGAAATATCATAACCAATATTTACTCTCATGCAATAAATATCCGTTAAGTAATGATTTTGTATTGCCCATTTTATGTCTCTTTCAAAAATAATATCTTGAAATACATCATCTAATCTTACATTGTCTCCCCTATTAGGTGTCGCTGTAAATCCCAAGTGCAATCTTGGCTTAAAATATTCATATATTTTTTTATAACTAGTTGCTGCAGCATGATGTGCTTCGTCTGTAATTATCATATCAAAATCATCTGGCTTGAATTTTTCTAACCTATGTGTTAAACTCATTACTGAAGCAATTACGACTGGTTCGTTGTTGCTCTTATGATTTGCCATTTCTATTCCAACAGGGCAATCATAATATTTGATTGGTTGTGTAACTAGTTCTTCTCTGTGTGCTAAAACTAGTACACGACCTTTCCTTTTTATATTCGTAAAAGTTGCAGTTTTTCCACATCCTGTTGCCATTTGTATTAAATATGACCCTGGATCTAATTTGTCTATTATTTCAATACATTCTTCTTGATAATCTCTTAGTTTTAATTTCATATTGTCACCCCATTTCTCTGCATTTTTTCTTTTGAAAATTCTATTACTTTTTTACATTGCTCTATTTCAAACATTCCAATGTGTGTCTCTTCTCGTGGAAGTCCCATTTTCCTTGCTAAATATCCATAAGCATTATATCTTGTTGTTATTCTAGTTGGTTTTTTCCATATTCGGTCAAACCAAAAATGTGCTTCTTTTCTCCATTCTCGTAATTCTTCATTTGCTAGTGTTCCTAGTGGTGTATCTGTTCCTGGATGAACCCCTACAAATGCTCTACAATTTCTGCATAAATAACATTTTCCTGTTCCATATTCTTTGCCATATATTTCTGCATTTGAAGTATAAACTACTGGACTTCCACAATACCTACATATTGTTGGTTTTTCCACTTTTTTCACTCCTCTTCATCTCTTACTATTTGCAAAATACACATTAGAGTAACTCCTATTAAATTTCCTATAAATAATCCAATTAAAAATTTAATCATATAAATTCCCCCTTAAATACTTTGCTTATAATTTCCATACAAATATTTAATGTTTCGCAAAGTCTTTCTTCAGTTACTGGCTTAGCTTCTTCCGCTTCTCCATTTAACATTTTGTGTAATTTTATTCTTGCATTTTCTGTTGCTTTTAAATTTTCTATATGTTCTTGAAACATAGATGTTTGAAAGTCATATTCCTTACATCTCTTTTCGTATTCTGCTAATATCAATTGCTTTGTTTTTGTAGCATTTTCAGTGCTTATCTGTCTATTATGAAACATAATCAATAACTGTTTTAATGCTAAAAAACAATGTATTTCTAATAAGTTATAATCTGCAGGAGGTGTTTCAAGTTTTATAGAATCATTTATAATTTGTTCTTTACTTTTTCCCATTGTCTAACCTCCGTCTTACATTTTTTGCTTACCTCAAATATGCTATTTATATAATGGTCTGACCTGTCTAACCTTTTTCCAAGGATATATTTATATTTTTTATAAATATTTAATTTTTCTCAAGTATAAAAATTTTTTCCATGTGTATAATATTATTTTGTTAGACGTCAGACTTTTTGTTTTTTATTTAATAAAAGTCGCTTGGCTCTATGTTTTTAATGGGTCTTACCTTAGTCTTACCTTTTTAAATTAGGTTAGACTTTAGAATGGCAAGTCCTCTAAATTTGATTGCTCATAATTTTCCTCATAAGCAATATCTGACTTTTCAGGTTCTAATCTAAATTTTATGTATGCTCCCTTTATTCCAAATGCTTTCGTAAAGTGTGTAAACTTTCCTTGTGAATTTCTTTCTATTTGATTTCTGTCTGCAAAATTTCTTATTACTGCATTAAAGTCAAAACCTGCTTTATTCAAAGCTTCTGTATAAACACTTTTGTTTACTAAACATAGATCTTCGTTTTCTATATATTTACCCCAAATTTCTCCATTTTCATTTTCTTTAAATCTATTTATATTTTGAGAAATCCAGTTCATAGTCCACTCATAAGCTCTTGTACTAACATCTACTTCTTTTGAACTTGTTAACCAATTCTTTACATCATCTATATTTAATTTTTCATCCTTAAATATCAGATTTGTAGATATTTCATCAGCTAAAAGTATTGTTGCCATCGCCATTGCTTGTTTATCAGTAGTATCAGTTTTTTCTAATATTTCCTTAAATATTTCTCTGTATCTTTGTTGCAATTCTTCTTGTTCAGGAAGATTTTTTATAAAATCTTTTCCAGCAAATCCATAATTTTTCCTTACAAAATTACTAATGTAATTACCATCCTCAATAACCTTTTCTGTTGCCTCAATTTCTATTACTCTATTTTTTACTCCTCCTCCAGAAGTTGCTTTTGTGATTGGCTCTTCTCCTGTAAATAGGAAACAACAATTCCATTCTTTTAATATTTCAATACCACCATAAGCTTTACCTCTGCCTCTATCAACCCCTTCAGTCAAGTACATTACTAGATTATCAAAGCTATCCCATCTATTTTTTATGGTTTGTAATTCATCTCCTGCGAATGGAATATCATGTACAAAAGCTGCATATCTTGCCAATGCTACTTGTGTTGCATTTAATGTTCTTACCATTTTTCCTACTTCAGGATTTCCCCAAATAGACATTGCAAGCATCAATCCTACAGTTTTTCCTGCTCCTGTTCCTCCCCATATATGTACCACAAATGGCAATACTCCCAATTTTTGATTAAGTGTACTAGCAAATGATGCGGCCAATAATATATGAGCAATTTTACTTTGCTTTCTCACTTTTCTACACACATCTTTCCAATCTTCATATTTTCCAATTCCTTTTATGCTAGCATATACATCTTTAAATGCCATATCTCCATCATATTTAAGATTTTCCACATAAGGTGCAAATTCATTTTCTATCCATCCAAGCCTGTCTGTACTTCTGCTTACTGGTATTTCCTTTGCATTTAATGATACAACATCAGCAATATATGAAACCAGATCCTTTGCATTCTCCGAATTTACTTCTACACCTCTGTCTGATAATTGGATAATATTAGATTTATTTGCTACCATACTTCTCTCAATTGTTATGTACTGCCATTTATCATCTTTGAAAAAAGCTAATTTAATTTTTTCAGTTTCTGAGTCTACATTAATCAATCTTTCCACTGGTAGTATAGGATGAGGGCAAGCAATAATTGTTTGCGGTATCATTCCTGCACCCATTGTACCTTTTGTTACACCTGAATCCTCACACTCCCATTTTCCACACTTTAGACCTTCAATTGGTGGTTGTGTAAAATGAATGATATTACTTCCCTTTTGTTTATATCTTTGAGCAAATTCCGTTTGGTATGCTTTTAATAATTTATCAAAACTTCTTATTATTCCAAGTTCTCTTGCTTTATCTTCTAATTTTATTATCAATTCTGTTTTAGCAATCGAATTATCTATTGAAAAAATATATTCAAATACTTCTCTTCCTAAAATTTTATCTTTTGTTAATTCATCAATTTCCCCAAAAGGTGTAAATCCTTCATTCATTAATTTTTCTGAAAGTTCTAACTCTTGATTCAACTCTGCTCACCACCTTTTTTTCGTGTTTCCAAAACCATATTTTATCATCAACAGTTCCGTCAATAAAAATGCAATCTATGATGTATTCAATATAGTCTTTGTTATGCAATGCTTCTATATATAGTTCGTCTATTTCATCTTCAGGGAACTTGGGAGATTTTTCTTTTTCCCAGTGCCACATTAGATGTAAATAATCGCATAACAATTGCAATGTTTTATTTTCCCATTGCTTAAACATTTCTTCTGTTTTTCTTTTTTCTTTATATTTATTTAATTCAAAATAATTTGTTCTTGCCTGGTCATTTAATCCCAATCCTAAAGTATGGTTAATACTTTTTGCTGCCTCTAGTGCATTTACATTTAATAATTCTGATACAAGAGAAATTGCATCTCCACCCTTTCCACATCCGAAGCATTTCCATATTTGCTTAGATGGAGATACTGAAAGTGATGGTGTATTTTCCCTATGAAATGGACATATACACTTATACGACCTATCTAGTTTTAATCCATAATATTCTGCAACTTTTACTATATCGCTTCTTTCCTTAACTTCTCTTATCAAATTCATTTGTACCTCCTAGAATGGCAAATCGTCATTATCTGCTACATTTGTTGAAAAATCATCGAATGCCTCACCTTTTTGTGCCAATTTCTTTGGTGCTGGAATTTTTGCTTCTTCAGCTTTATCGTATGATACTGCAAAGAATGGTTTTCCACTTGTGTGTAGTTGTCCATCTTGTCCCTCAAATTCCTCTTCTCTAAATACAAGTCCTACTTTTTTATTTACTAATTCTTGCTCATTAAAGTTGAATTTAAATCCAGTATTAGAAGCTTCTACAGAAGTTATTAATCCCTTAAATTTAGGATTAGTAGTTCCTGGATTATATCCTTCTGTGAATACAGTCCAAATACCACTCCACTTTGGTTCTGGTCTTGCATCATTTGCAAATTTCTTCTGATAAAAATCTTTATACTCTCCTTCAGCAATATCAAATCCTATTTTCAAATATTCTTTTCCTGCTTGTGTCTTCTCACAAACTACTTTTTTTATTAAGCATTTATATCCTCCAGCAGGTATTGTTTCAAATTCTCCAAAGGCTTGTGCCTCATCATATCCTTGTGGTTTTTCCATATTATTTATCCTCCTTAACTATTTTCCAATCTTCCGCAAGCATATCTGCTTGACTTGCTAACCATCCTAATTGAACTCCTGATGTTCCTACAAATGCTATTGCTTTATTTCCTATTGCTTTATGTTCCGCATTTATTGTCTCGTTATTAGCATTTTTATAACCAATATTAGTTGCTAACTCTATGTATTGATTTTTTCCATTCCATCCTTGTCTTTGTAGTCTTTTACCTTCTTTTAAATACTGAATTGCTTTTCCAAAATCAAACAACTCTTTTTCTTTTTTTATTAACTGTTTATATCTATCAGAAATTTTTATTAATTCATCATATTTATCTTGGTCTACCGTTATTGTTGGTGTACTAAAAACTCTATCTAATGCCATCTATTTTTCCTCCTTATCTTTATTAGTTAAATTATTTTGAATATAGTCTATAAATTTTTTTGCTTTTTCTCCTTCTAATTTAATAACTCCAGTTTTAAACTCTTCATCTTCTATTGTTGCTTTTTCATCTTCATCTTCTAATTCTTCTGTTATTTCTGCCACTTTAAGTCCTGACATAAAAGCTAATCCTATAATTTCTAATGTACTAAAATCCATTATTTATCACCTCTCTTTCTCTTTTGAAACCATGACCAAAATCCTTTAAATTCTGATCTATATCTTTTGGCTACTCCTTTGTTGTGTTCTTTCCATTGTTGTTTTAATTGAGTTCTTTCAATTTTTCTTTGTAGGCTCATCTTTTGCTTCCTCCTTTTTATTAAGTTCATAATATTCTCTTATTGTTGTATCTACCATTTTTAAGTCATTATCTATTTTTAAATCGAACATTCCCATAGGGCTTTTACAGGTACTATATCCATCACTTTGAGTTTCAAAATAATGTTCTTGTCCATCAGTTTTACAAAGTAAAACTATTGAAAATAATCCTTCTAATGTAAGTTGATTATCTAGCATTTTTCCTGATGTTTTTGCTTTTATTTTTCCTGTGTCTGTTGTTTCTGTATGATGTAAGAAATATACTATTGTATCTGCAGGTGTTCCTTTTATTACAAAATCCACAAGGCTTCTAAAATTCAATGCTACGTCTGTAAACTTGTTGTAACCTACTTCTTTGGCTCTATCAAACATTTCAAATGCCATTAAATATTGTGAATCATCTATTACATAAGTTTTAAAAAGTCCCTTTTGCATATTGCTTTTTATTTGTGAATATGTAACATTATCTGCTTTATTTAAGTGTTTCTTAAATGGAAGTGGCTTTCCTGCTATGTTATATATAGCAACATCATCTTTCTCAAAATTTCTTAAGCTGCAGCTTTTTCCACTACCTGATTCTCCTAGAATTAAAACTGGTATTCCCATTAGTTTTCATCTCCTTTTTTTTCTTTTAATAAATCATTTTGTGTCTTTTTGTATTTTTGACTTTCAACTATACTTAAATATGTCATTAAATCATTGTCTTCATCAATTGTTAATTTATCTTTATATCCTAATCTTGCATGATTTAATATTAAATCTAATATAATTTTTAATTTTTCACTATCAGTTCTCAATTTTATTAATTCTTCGATTTTTATTTCAGTTTTTTCTTCCACTTTATATTCCTCCTTTATTTAATTCTCAAACTTTCTCCTCTTGGCTCTAAATGAGCAAAAGTTAATTTTTCTCCTTTTTCTAATGCTTGTCTAATTTTGTCTGTATCATTTTCAGTAATTGTTTTTGTATATTCTTCTGGTACGTCTCCATCTATTGTTAAAGTTTGTTTTCCTCCATTTTTTGCTATATTAAAACTAAATAAATCAGTTGCAAATTTTGTTTTTCCTGTTGCCTTCATTGAATTAAACAAGTTGCTTTTTAAGGCTTTTACTCTATTTTCAAATACTTTTGCACTTTCAGTTAATCTTTTTGCTTCTTCTTTTCTAGCATTTTGTTTAGCCTCTAGTTCTTTTATAATTTTTGCATAGTTATCAGCTTTATCTTCAATTTCTCCTTCTATCGCTTCTAATGTATCAAGTATCATTTCTTCGTCAGCATCTTCGTCATATAGCATATTTAATACAGTTTCATAATCATTTGTTAATTGATATAAATTACTCATCTTTTTTTTCCTCCTCTATTTCTTTCCACATTTTTAATAAATGTTGTTTTGCCTTTTTTAAATGTTGTTCTATTTCTGACAAATCTGATTCTTTTATATTGTGAATTACTGCGTGCCATTGTTCGCTTCCATGTCTTTGTAAAGCATGATGCAATTCTAGTGTATATGTACCAACATATTTATCTTCAGGATCTTCATGAAAGTTCAAATCAAATCTAAATAATAGGTTATAATCGAAATCGTAATTTAGTCCTTCTTCTTCTTTAAAATCTTGCCAACTCTTATATTCTGATGTTCTTTTTGTTTCCCAACATTCACAATAATATTGATGATTAGTTTGTTCAAGTTTTAACATTTTTCTTGTCCTTTCTAACTTTTTATGTTACAATTACATAAGAAGTATTTATATAAATATTTTTATGAATCATCTATTTTTCGATTTGGCTGTCGGTAGATGGTTCATTTTTTAAGTTTTCTTCACAGATGAGTAAAATTTCTTGTAATGTTTCTCTTAATTCAGCTTCATTATGGTATTCGTCAATGTCTGAAATAAGATCCTTAATTTTTTGATATCCCATATTATTTCCCTCCCTTCAAAAGTTGTAAATTATTTTTCATAATTCTTAATGTAGTTCTCATGTTGTTGTATCTATATATGATAAATAAACTTTTGACATATTGTTTTATATTCATATTTACCTCCTGTTGCTTTCCTCATATACTGCTTCAATAATCATTACAATTATAAATCCTATTATTGGAATTAAATATTCTCCTCCAAATGCTTGATGTCCTCTTTCTAAAGCTGCATAATTGATTGCTGCAGGTGTTAATATACTTGTACATAATATAACTATTAAATCTAATATTCTTGTTATAAATTTTCTTCTATTTGTAATTTTCATATTTATTTTCCTCCTATCAAAACTTTTTTCAATAATTCGAGTTTTGTTTCTGCTTGTATTCTTTTTTCTTTTTCACTTTCGTATAGTTCTCGGCTTACTGTATTACCACCAATTTTTATTCTAAAATGGCCACCATCTGATTGTTTATATTCAAGTTCATTGTTGTCTATCATTTTTTTTACTTCTTTGTATCCTATATGAAATCGTTTCATATATTCCGTTAAACTAATCCATTCCTCCATTTTATTTCCTCCTTATTTGTGTGTCGTCTCGCTTTTTTTATTTTTTCCATTTTTCTCCTTTCTTGTATCTTTTTAAGACACTTTTGAATTAAAAAAAATTTGATCTACTTCTTCACTTGTTAATGAATATTTTTCTTTTATCTTTAGAATTTCATTTTGTGTAAATTCAGAGCCGTTTGTTTCATTCATTTTTGAAGATAATGTAGTTCTTGAAATTTGTAAATACGTTGCTAAATCTCCCCCATTGTCGCCATACAAGGCCATTTTTGACTTTAGTTTATTTATATCCATTTTTGCCCCTCCTTTCCTGTATCTTTTTAAGACACTCACATAATATAATATTTGTTTTTTATTGTCAATAGTTTTTTGAAAATTTTTTAAATTTTTAAGACACTTTTTTAAAAATACTTGTAAAATTTGCAAATATATGATAATATAAAGACACTTTGGAGGTGTATAATATGAATATGGGAGAACGAATAAAACAATTAAGAATTGCAAATGGTCTTACTCAAGAGGAATTAGGCAAATATATCGGTGTTCAAAAGGCTGCTATTAGAAAATATGAAAAAGGCGAAGTAAAAAATATGAAAAGAACTTCTATTCAAATTTTGTCTAATCTTTTTAAGGTTTCCCCTTCTTATTTAATGTGTATAGATGAAAAAAATTCATCTTCATTAAATAATAAAGAATATTCCAGTATTCCACTAATATCTGAATATAATGAAAATTTGGAAACTTCAATAAAAAAATCATTTGTAAAAGAAATTACTCTAACCGACTCTTTACCGCAAAACACTTTTGCATTACAAATAAATGATAATTCTATGTTACCTCTATTGGGAATTGGAGATATTGCTATTATAACAGAAAACTTCGACTTTGAGTCAGGCCAAACTTGTTTAATACTTAATAATGATATTATAATGATAAGAAAAGTTACAAAAATAGATAACGAATATGAATTACAAGCAATGAATCCATATTACCCAGTTGAAAAAACAAAAGAATTAAAAATACTTGGAAGAGTTATTAAAGCTGAAAATAATAGTGCTTTTAAATAAGAAGGGATGTGAAATAAATGTTAAAATGTAAATATTGTAATAGCACTAATGTTACAGTTCAAGCTGTAGAACAACAAAAGAAAAGAGGAATTATAATGTCTATTATATGGATCTTGTTGGCACTTTGCACTTGTGGAATTGCATTACTAATTCCAATACTTACTAAAAAAGGAAGTAAAACCAAATCCGTTATTGTTTGTCAAGATTGCGGAAAAATAACTAAAATATAAAAAAGGATAATGTGTTTCATTTGCGAGACGACACACATTATCCAGAGCATAACCACTTTGAAAAGTGATTACTTTTTGTATTATATACAAAAAACCTTCATTTTTCAAGTGTTTATATAAAATAAATTAAAGAAAAATGGAGGTATTTTCATGGCAGTAAAAACTAACTGCGTCAAAAATGGTGTTCCTTATTTTAGGATTCATAGAAAAATAAATGGAAAATATGAAGACTTTTATGGAAAAAACAAATCTGATGCAGAAGAACAATATTACGAAAGAAAAAAAGAAGCTGAAATAGGTGTAATACAAACAAAAGATGTAACTACAAAAATTTTATTACATAAATGGCTTTTCTCCATTAAAACACATGATTTAAAAGATTCTTCTTTAGAATCTTAT
The DNA here is from genome assembly GCA_934167135.1 of uncultured Clostridia bacterium. Taxonomy (GTDB): domain Bacteria; phylum Bacillota; class Clostridia; order TANB77; family CAG-508; genus CAG-269. The sequence continues at coordinate 3,310 of CAKPKI010000033.1, read as the reverse complement.
GAAAGCACTTACAGAAATCATATAAAACCATTTGAGTTTTCTGATATACCTATAAAAAGTATATCTAGTATTGTTGTTCAGGATTTCTATAATTCACTTTTCAAAAAAGAAAGATCCTCAGAGACTATTGAAGATGTTCATAAATTGTTGAGGCAATTTTATGGATATTGTGAAAAAGAAGGTTTTATTGGAAAAAACCCATGTAACAAAGGATTAGTAAAAATTCCTAGGGATAAAGATATGGATGTTGATTCTATTATAGAAAAGCAAAAACTACCTTTTAAATACTTCAAAGATGATGAAATAGAATTATTAAGAAAAGCATTTATTGGAAACAAATACGAAAAGGTGGTGGACTTTGCTCTTGGTACTGGACTGAGAGAAGGCGAAATTGTAGGTTTGAAATGGATTAATCTTAATTTTGATAATAAAGAAATCTATGTAAAAAATAATACTACTCGTGTCGCAGTATTTAACGAAGAAGGACAAAAAACTGGGTATAAAACCAAAGATGGCACACCAAAAACTGAAAGTAGTATTGATATTATACCTATGTCAGATTTTATCTATAATTTATTAATTAATCTTCCTAGAACATCCGAATATGTATTTACTGCTAATGGGCATCAAATAGATAAAAAGGATTTGCAAAAAGTATTTAAGAAAATAATAGAAAATCTAATGAAAGAAAATGATGGATTTGTATATAGAGTATTTCATGATTTAAGACATACTTTTGCTGTAATGTTATTATTAAATGGTGTGGATTTATATACAATTATGAAGTTATTAAGACATAAAAAAATTTCATCAACTGAAATGTATCTTGCAGTTTTACCAAAAACCAAAGATACATCTGTAAACAAATTAAACTATTTATTCAAAACTAAAGTGGGAAATTAGTGGGAAAAAACAAAAATAGCAAGGTGCTACAAATCTCTGTAACCCTTGCTATTACTGCTTTTATTACTCTATGATATCAGCAACAACACCTGAACCAACTGTTCTACCACCTTCACGAATAGCGAATCTTAATCCTTTTTCGATAGCGATAGGTGTAATTAATTCAATTGTCATTGATACATTATCACCAGGCATAACCATTTCTGTTCCAGCAGGTAATTCAATAACACCTGTTACATCTGTTGTTCTGAAATAGAATTGTGGTCTGTATCCGTTGAAGAATGGAGTATGTCTTCCACCTTCATCTTTAGTTAATACATATACTTCTGATGTGAATTTTGTATGTGGATGAATTGTTCCTGGTTTACATAGTACTTGACCTCTTTCGATGTCTTTTCTATCAATACCTCTTAATAATGTTCCTATATTATCACCAGCTTCAGCTTGATCTAATAATTTTCTGAACATTTCTACACCTGTAACAACAGTTTTTCTTCTTTCTGTTGATAGACCGATGATTTCAACTTCATCAGAAACTTTAACAATTCCTCTTTCTACTCTACCTGTTGCAACTGTTCCACGTCCTGTAATTGTGAATACATCTTCAACTGGCATTAAGAATGGTTGATCTACTGGTCTTTCTGGTGTTGGTATATAACTATCAACAGCATCCATTAATTCTTTCATTGGAGCATATACTTCATCGTTAGGGTCTGTTGATGTACTTTCTAATACTTTTAATGAAGATCCTTTTATAATTGGAATATCATCTCCTGGGAAACCATATTCTGTTAATAGGTCTCTAACTTCCATTTCAACTAATTCTAATAATTCTGGATCATCAACCATATCACATTTATTTAAGTAAACAACGATGTATTTAACACCTACTTGTCTAGCTAATAAGATGTGTTCTCTTGTTTGTGGCATTGGTCCATCAGCTGCTGATACAACTAATATTGCACCATCCATTTGAGCTGCACCTGTGATCATGTTTTTAACATAGTCAGCGTGTCCTGGGCAGTCAACATGTGCATAGTGTCTGTTGTCTGTTTCATATTCTACGTGAGCAGTATTGATTGTAATTCCTCTTGCTTTTTCTTCTGGTGCTCCATCTATTTGATCATAAGCTTCGAATTTAGCTTTTCCTAATAATGATAAATATTTTGTGATAGCAGCAGTTGTTGTTGTTTTTCCATGGTCAACGTGTCCGATTGTACCGATGTTAACGTGTGGCTTTGTTCTTTCAAATTTTGCTTTTGCCATTTTTATTCCTCCTTAAAATTTAAAATTTTATTATTAATTCAATTTAATAACGTATTTTTATTATGCACTTGTATTTTATAACATATTTTATTAAAATGCAAGTCATTTATCTATTTTATTTCTATTCAGCTTTTTTTCTTGAAGCAACAATTGTTTCAAGTACTGATTTTGGAACTTCTTCATAATGAGATGGTTCCATAGAGTATGAACCTCTACCTTGTGTTTTTGAACGTAAGTCTGTTGCATATCCGAACATTTCAGATAATGGAATAAATGCATGTATTTCTTGCATTCCATCATTTGCATCCATACCTTCCATTCTACCACGTCTAGAGTTTACATCTCCTATAACATCTCCCATATATTCTTCTGGAACTGTTATTTCAACTTTCATAATTGGCTCTAAGATAACTGATTTAGCTTGTTTACATCCTTCTTTGAATGCCATAGATGCAGCAATCTTGAATGCCATTTCTGATGAGTCAACTTCATGGTAAGAACCATCAACTAATGATACTTTGAAGTCGATTACTGGATATCCAGCTAAGATACCGCTTTCAGCAGCTTCTCTCATTCCTTGTTCAATTGGTTTGATATATTCTTTTGGAACTGCTCCTCCAACGATTTTGCTTTCGAATTCAATTCCTTTTCCTGGTTCTAGTGGTTCCATTTCAAACCATACATCACCGTATTGTCCTTTACCACCAGATTGACGAATAAATTTACCTTGAACTTTTACTTTATTTCTGATTGTTTCTTTGTAAGCAACTTGTGGTTTACCTACATTACATTCTACTTTGAATTCTCTTTTTAATCTATCTACAATTATGTCTAAGTGTAACTCACCCATACCTGCGATGATTGTTTGACCTGTTTCTTGATTTGTATATGCTTTAAATGTTGGATCTTCTTCTGCTAATTTAGTTAATGCGATTCCCATTTTTTCTTGAGCAGCTTTATCTTTTGGCTCAATAGCTATATCTATAACTGGTTCTGGGAATTCCATTGATTCTAGAATTATTGGATGGTTAGGATCACATAAAGTATTTCCTGTTGTAACCTCTTTTAATCCTACTGCAGCTGCGATATCACCTGCATATACTTTATCTATGTCTTCTCTATGGTTTGAATGCATTTGAAG
>CAKPKI010000032.1 GCA_934167135.1 uncultured Clostridia bacterium | reverse complement strand
TCATTAGAGTTAACAAACTTATTAATGCAATCAGTAGATATAATATTGGCAACAGGTGGACCAGGAATGGTAAAATCAGCATATTCTAGTGGAAAACCAGCATTAGGTGTAGGACCAGGAAACACACCAGCAGTAATAGATGAATCAGCAGATATAGTATTAGCAGTAAACTCAATAATTCATTCAAAAACATTTGATAATGGAATGATATGTGCATCAGAACAATCTGTAATAGTAAGTGATAAAGTCTATGACAGAGTAAGAGAAGAATTCATAAAAAGAGGATGTTATTTATTAAATCCAGAGCAAACAGAAAAAGTAAGAAAAACAATCATAATAAATGGTGCATTAAATGCTAAAATAGTTGGACAATCAGCACATACTATTGCACAATTAGCAGATGTAGAAGTACCAGAAAATACAAAAATATTAATAGGAGAAGTAGAAAGTGTAGATTTATCAGAAGAATTTGCACATGAAAAACTATCACCTGTTTTAGCAATGTATAAAGCATCAAGTTTTGATGATGCAGTAAGCAAAGCATATAGATTAATAGAAGATGGAGGATTAGGACATACATCTTCATTATATATAAACACAGTTACTGAAAAAGAAAAAATAGAAAAATTCTATCATACAATGAAAACATGTAGAGTGTTAATAAATACACCATCATCACAAGGTGGAATTGGTGACATATATAACTTTAAATTAGCACCATCATTAACACTTGGATGTGGAACATGGGGAGGAAACTCTGTATCAGAAAATGTAGGAGTAAAACATTTAATAAATATAAAAACAGTAGCCGAAAGGAGAGAGAATATGCTTTGGTTTAGAGCACCTGAAAAGGTATATTTAAAAAGAGGTTGTTTACCAGTAGCTTTAGAAGAGCTAAAAAATGTAATGGGTAAAAAGAGAATATTTATAGTAACAGATACATTCCTTTATCAAAATGGATACACAAAAGTTGTTACAGATAAACTAGACGAAATGGGAATAGTACATGAAACATTTTTTGATGTTGCACCAGACCCAACACTTGCATGTGCAAAAGAAGGAGCAAAATTAATTGATGCATTCAAACCAGATTGTATAATAGCAGTAGGTGGAGGTTCAGCAATGGATGCTGCAAAAATTATGTGGGTAATGTATGAACATTCAGAAATTGATTTCTTAGATATGGCAATGAGATTTATGGACATCAGAAAAAGAGTATACACATTCCCTAAAATGGGAGAAAAAGCATACTTTATAGCTGTACCAACATCAGCAGGAACAGGTTCAGAAGTAACACCATTTGCAGTTATTACAGATGAAACAACAGGACAAAAATATCCATTAGCAGATTATGAATTATTACCTAAAATGGCAATTGTAGATGCAAACTTAATGATGAATGCTCCAAAAGGACTAACATCAGCATCAGGAGCAGATGCATTAGTTCATGCAATAGAAGCATATGCATCTATGATGGCAACAGAATTTACAGATGGTTTAGCAATAGAAGCAATAAAAACAATTTTTGAATATTTACCAAGAGCATATGAAAATGGAGCAAATGACCCAGAAGCAAGGGAAAAAATGGCAAATGCTGCAACAATGGCAGGTATGGCCTTTGCAAATGCATTTTTAGGAATATGTCATTCAATGGGTCATAAATTAGGAGCATATCATCACTTACCACATGGAGTTACAGTTGCACTTGTATTAGATGAAGTTATGAGATTTAATAGTGCAGAAGTTCCAAATAAAATGGGAACATTCCCACAATATGACCATCCACATACATTAAGAAGATATGCAGAAATTGCAGAAGCTTTAAACATTGGTGGAGCAAATGATTATGAAAAAATGGAAAATCTAATAAGAAAAATAGATGAATTAAAAGATAGAATTGGAATAAAGAAAACAATTAGAGAATATGGAATAGAAGAGCAAGCCTTTTTAGAAACACTTGACGAAATGTCAGAAAAGGCGTTTGATGATCAATGTACAGGGGCAAATCCAAGATATCCATTAATTAGCGAATTAAAGGATATATATTTAAAAACATATTATGGAAATTAGATAATTGAAAAAGAATTAAATTTTGACATAGCCAAAATTGTAATTATTTTTCAATTAAAGAAAGGAATGTGATGAAAAATGGAATACAATTTAACCCAACCAATTGCAGAAAGAAGAACAAAAACAGTATATAAAGATGAAAATAAAACAATAAAATTATTTATAGAAAATTATTCAAAAGCAGCAATTTTAAATGAAGCTCTAATTCAATCAAGAGTAGAAGAAAGTACAGATTTAAAAATGTCTAGACTTATTGAAGTTACAAAAATTAATAATAGATGGGCTTTAGTAACAGAATTTATTGAAGGAACACCATTAGATGTCTTGATGAGAGAACATCCAGAAAAAGAAGATGAATATTTGAATTTATTTGTTGATATTCAATTAGAAATAATGTCAAAAAAAGTACCAACATTAAATAGGTTAAAAGACAAATATAGAAGAAAACTTACAGAAGCTGATATTGATGATACAACAAGATATGAATTGTTACAAAGATTAGAAGGAACAAAAAATCATGATAAATTATGCCATGGAGATTTTAATCCAAGTAATGTAATTATGAAAGAAAATGGAGAATATTATATTATAGATTGGGCACATGCAACACAGGGAAATGCCTCAGCAGATGCGGCAAAAACATTTTTGTTATTTTCAGTAGGAGGACAAACAGAACTTGCTGAAAAATATTTGAATTTGTTTACAGAAAAGAGTGGCTTAGAAAAAAGAGGAATTCAAAGATGGGTTCCTATAGTTGCAGCAGTTCAAATGAAAAAGGGTAAAACTGAAAATAGAGAGTTTTTAGAAAAATGGATTGATGTTGTAGATTATGAATAAAAAAATAGTGAAATTACTTGAGTAGTAATTTCACTATTTTTTTGCTTAATTAGCATTAGTTATAGATTTATAAAATGCTATGTTAGCAACTTCCATGTAAGGAATAAGGAATAAGAATCCAATTCCTAAAGAAAATATACTTAAAATAGCCCAACCTATAAAAGAAAGTTGCAAACAGAACAATTTCCAACGTTTTCCTGTCATTAATTCTTTTGATTTTTCAACAACTTCTTTTGCTGATAATTCTGGATTTTCAGCAGTAATTATAAATGATAATGAGTAATAATATAATTTCATAGTTTGTAGGCTTGAAGAAATAATAAGTATAATAAATGCAATTAATGGTAAAGAGATTAATAAAACCAATAATTCTGCGTCGGAATTAAAAGCAAGAATCCCTAGAATAATACCAGTGCAAAATGTAATACTAAGATTATACAATATAAATGAGACTAATGTTTTTTGTATAATTCGAAAAGTGATGCTCCAACTCTTACCAAAAAATTTAAAACCTGATGCAAAAAAATCTGATACATTAATATCTTCATTATTAAACAATTTAAATAAAGAAATGGTGTAAGCTAAAGATAAAGGTACAGATATAATTGTGAAAATGAGTACAATTAATTGAAGAGCACTTGTAGTAGAAATAGAGAGCAAAACAACATAAAGCAAAACAACAGCAATACAAATTAAAGTAATCCAAAAAACTTTTCCCCATTTTCCTTTCAATTTTTCTCGTGCTTCTTTTCTTAAATCAGAATAAACCATAAATATTCACCCCTTTCTAAATATATGATACATGAATATAAAAATAATGTCAATAAAAAACGACCTAATCAATAGGTCGTTTTTGAAAATAAAAGGGGATGTTTATTAATCAGTTCTTACTGACTATGCTTATAATATACCAAACAATTTTGTCCATTGTGTGAACTAAAAGTGAAAATATGAAAAATTAGGGAGTTTCTTCAAGTGTAACTGTTATATCTTTTTCTTCACCTTTTCTATTAACCTTTAAATTAATAGTATCACCAATATTATGAGAATTTTTAACATCATTTAACTCATCCATACTTTTAATATCTTTACCATCTGCTTTAACTATAACATCACCAGATTGTAAACCAGCTTTTTCTGCTGGTGAAAAGTTTTGGACAGTTTTTACATAAACACCAACAACTAAATTATATTTTTTTGCAGTTGAATCATCTAAATCAATACCGCTAATACCAATATATGGTCTTAAAACTTTATTATGATTAATTAATTGGTCTGTAACATCAAGAGTAGAATTTATAGGAATAGCAAAACCAATACCTTCAACACCACTACCAGACAATTTCAATGTATTAATACCAATAACTTTTCCATCACTATTTACAAGTGCACCACCACTATTACCAGAATTTATAGCAGCATCAGTTTGAATACAAACATATTTTGTTCCATCAGACTCAACCTCTCTATTAACTGCACTAATTATTCCTTGAGTAACTGTTGTATCTAAACCAAGAGGGCTACCAACAGCCATTACAAATTCTCCAACAACAGCTTCATCAGAATTTCCGAATTCAGCAGCAGTTAAACCAGTTTTATCAATTTTCAAAACTGCTAAATCTGTTTGAGAATCTTTTCCGACGATTTTGGCATCAAAAGTTGCATCATTTCCATAAGTTGAACTATTCAATTTTACCTTTACAGAAGTAGCATCTGAAATATCATAATATGAATAAGAGCTTGAAGAACTTGTATCAACAACATGATTATTAGTTAAAATATATCCATCTTCACTAATTATTATTCCAGAGCCAGTAGCAGTTGCAGTCTGTGATGAAGGTGCTCCAAAACTAAAAATTGAATTTGATGTTGCAGTATAAGTTACTTCAATACCAACTATTGATGGTAAAATTTTGTTTGCTGCAAAAACAGCAGTATTAGAATAATTTGAAAGTGATATTAAATTTGATGTTGTTCCTGTTGATGTTTGTACAGTCGCTTTTGAATTTGTATCACCTGTTAATTTTTATTTTATAGATGGAACACCAAAACATGTTCCAATAACTAAAGCACATCCCACGATACCACTAAAAAATGGTAATAATATTGTTTTTCCAAAACTATTTGTATGTTTAAAATTTGCTTTTGAAGTTTTACTAGAAATTACTTCAAATCTGTTTTCATTTTCATCCATTTTAAGGACCTCCTCTTTTTAATGTTATTATTTATTTACTTCATATAGGATACACCACATTTGTGAAAAAATTGTGAAAATAATGTAAAAAACATAACTTTTTCTTGAAAATAGAGTCAACTAAATATATAATAGATATACAAAATATTAGAAAAGAGGACAAAATAAATGAAAAATGAAAATGGTGTAGCATTACATACATTACTATTAATAATTGTAGTAATAATAATAATTGCAACAATAATAGTAAAATATGGAATGAAAATGATAGAACAATCGAAAATACAAGATTTAAGAACAAATATGTTATTAATACAAGCAGATGCAAAAAAAGATTTAGAAGAAGTATGTTTTCAAACAGTAAATTTAAATGAAAGCAAAGAAGAAGATTTAACAAAAATAAACCAAATAAAAGAAGAAAATCTAAAAGGTACAATTGTACAACAAAGTGATATACAAAAATATATACCAGAAGAAGTTGAAATTAACGAAAACTGTTATTATTTAGATGAAAACATTTTAAACCAAATTGGAGTAAAAGACTCAAACCCAGAAAAATATGGATATTTTATTGTAAAATATGATTTTAAAAATATAGGAGTAGAGGTCATAAATACACAAGGATATGAAGGAAAATATACATTAACAGAATTATTAGACGAATAAATGTTGAAAGGGCACAAAAATGAAAGAAAAAGAAGAAGCAAGATTATTATTATTAAAAGAACAAGAAAAAGAATTAAGAGAAAAAGGATTTAATACAATATGTGGAATAGATGAAGCTGGAAGAGGCCCACTTGCTGGACCAGTTGTAGTTGCAAGTGTTATAATGCCAGCAGACTCAATGATTGAAGGAGTAAATGACTCTAAAAAAGTATCAGAAAAAAAGAGAGAAAAATTATATGAACAAATTTTAGAAGAAGCAATTAGTTATGGAGTAGGAATTGTAGGACAAGATGAAATAGATGAAATAAATATCTTAAATGCAACAAAAAAAGGATTAACAATGTCACTAAAAGAATTAACAGTAAAACCAGACTTAATACTTGTAGATGCACTTAATCACATAGATACACTTGGAATCCCATATGAATCAATAATAAAAGGTGATGCAAAATGTTATTCAATTTCGGCTGCTTCAATTATTGCAAAAGTCACTAGGGATAGAATAATGCGACAATGGGATGAAATATATCCACAATATGGGTTTGGAAAACATAAAGGGTATGGAACTTCTGCACATATTTCTGCAATAAAAGAATATGGACTTTGTCCAATACATAGAAGAAGTTTTACAACACATTTTATATAAATACCAACTATAAAAGTCAAGCTATTTTTGACTTAACATTATTATACTAGGAGGTTACAAATGAATATATTAGATATAATAGCAAAAAAAAGAGATGGAAAAGAATTATCTACAGAAGAAATTAAATATTTTGTAGAAAAATATACAAAAGAAGAAATAAAAGATTATCAAGCATCTGCATTAATAATGGCAATATATATAAATGGAATGAATGATAGAGAAATAACAGATTTAACATTAGCAATGGCACATTCAGGAGAGGTATTAGACCTATCATGTTTTGGAGAAGTTGTAGATAAGCATAGTACAGGAGGAGTAGGAGATAAAGTATCAATAATATTATTGCCAATAATAGCATCATTGGGGATACCAGTAGCAAAAATGTCAGGAAGAGGGCTTGGTTTTACAGGTGGAACAGTAGATAAAATGGAATCTATACCAGGATATAAAACAAACATAGAAATAGACGAATTCATAGAAAATGTAAAAAAAGTTGGAATAAGTATGATAGGGCAAACAATGAATTTAGCACCAGCAGACAAAAAAATATATGCATTAAGAGATACTATTGCTTGTGTCGAAAATATTCCACTAATAGCATCAAGCATAATGAGCAAAAAAATTGCAAGTGGTGCAAATAAAATAGTAATAGATGTAACAGTTGGAAAAGGTGCTTTTATGAAAACAAAAGAAGATGCACAAAAACTAGCAGAGCAAATGATTAGAATAGGAAAATTAGCTGGAAGAGAAGTTAAATGTGTATTAACACCAATGGATGAACCATTAGGATATGCAATTGGGAATTCGCTAGAAGTTATAGAAGCAATAAATTTTTTAAAAGGAGACATGCCAAAAGATTTAAAAGAAGTCGTATTAGAAATAGGTGCAGAAATGCTTAAATTAGGGGGAAAAGGAAACGATATAGAAGAAAACAAAATAAAAATGTTACAAAATATTGAAAATGGAAAAGCATACAATAAATTTAAAGAAATGGTAGAAAATCAATTTGGAGACATCACCTACTTAGAAGATACAACAAAATTTAAAAAATCAAAATATACTTTAGCAGTAGTTGCAGATAAAACAGGAAAAATAAAAGAAATAAATGCAGAAGATATTGGAAAATTAGCATGTTATTTAGGAGCTGGAAGAATTAACAAAGAAGATAGAATAGAACCAGAAGTAGGAATTGTTTTAAATAAAAAAGTAGGAGAAGAGGTACTGTCAGACGACTTCTTAGCATATATTTGTGCAAATGATGAAAATAAATTAAGAGAGGCAGAAAAAAGAATTAGAGAAATTTTCATTATAGAATAATAGCATAAATATTGAAAAAAAACTTTTTTATGTTATAATAGTATTGTATAAAATATAACATTCCAAAAGGAAGGAGATAAAAAATGAAAAAAGAAAAGAAAGAAAATCAAGAACAAACAAAAACAAAGGTAAAAATAGATAAAAGTAGAATATTCTCAAAAATTATGGCAATGTTCTTACTAGTAATGATGATTTTGGCTTCATGCTCAACATGTATATATTTTGTGGTTTCAAATGTAAAATAGTTAGATAAATATATCTTATAAGAGGAGAAAAATAAGTATGAAGGATATAGGAAACATATTAAATAATTTTTATGAACAAAATATACTAACATATATACAAATGTATCAAGAATATCCAGTAAAATTGATATCATTAATATTAGATATAGCAATTGTGATATTTCTAGCATATGAATTATTAAGAATAGTTAAAGATTCCAGAGCCTGGCAACTAGTAAAAGGAATTACATTTTTAGTAATTGCAACAGCATTAAGTGGAATATTAAAATTACACATATTAAATTATATATTATCAACAGTAATGGATTGGGGAGTAATATTATTAATAATAATTTTCCAACCAGAAATAAGACGTGCACTAGAACAGCTTGGAGGAACTAATAAATTTTCTAGATTTTTTGGATTTGATAAAGATATAATAACCAAAACAAAAGAAGACATATACAAAGTAGTAATTGCTGTATATGAATTGGCTCAAAAAAGAACAGGGGCACTAATTGTTATTGAAAGAGATATACAAATAAAAGACATAATATCAACAGGAATACCTATGAATGCAGAAGTTTCACCGCAATTATTAGTAAACATATTTGTACCCAATACACCTTTACATGATGGAGCAGTAGTAATTAGTAATAATAAGATTGCAGCAGCAGCATGTATGTTACCACTAGCTGGAGATCAGGATATTGCCAAAGAACTTGGAACACGACATAGAGCTGGAATAGGAATATCTAAAGAATCAGATAGTTTAGCAATAATAGTTTCAGAAGAAACAGGAAAAGTATCAGTAGCAAAAGATGGACCATTAATTGCAGATGTTAGAGAAGATGTTTTGAAAAAAATATTAATTAGTAATATTGTTACTAAAAGATTAAATGAAGCTAAAGTAAAAGATACAAGTACAAACATTAAAGATAAAATAAAAAAGATATTCAAAAAGAAAAATTGAAAAATTTTCAATTTTTCTTTTTGGTTCTAATCTAAAAACTAAAATTTTGAAAGGTGACTAATATGAGGAACATAAAATTAACAATAGAATATGATGGAAAAGACTTTAATGGATGGCAAAAACAACCAACAAAATTAAATATACAAGGAACAATAGAACAAGCGATAAAACAAATAACAGGAGAAGAAGTTCAATTAAATGCATCTGGTAGAACAGACGCGGGAGTGCATGCATTTGGACAAGTTGCAAACTTCAAAACAGATTCGAAAATCCCTATAGAAAAATTTGCAATAGCAATTAATTCAAAATTAAAAAAATCAATAGTAATAAAAAAGGCAGAAGAAGTAGATGAAAAATTTCATAGCAGACTAAGTTGTAAGAAGAAAACATATAGATATGTAATAAATAATTCTCCAGAAGGAACAGCAATATATAGAAATTTAGAAACACATATACCACAAAAACTTAATGTTGAAAAAATGCAACAAGCAGTAAAATTTTTGGAAGGTGAACATGATTTTAAGGCATTTAAAGCAAGTGGAACAAGTAGTAAAAGTAGTGTAAGAACAATATATAATGCAGAAGTATATGAAAAAGGAGATAGAATTTTTATAGAACTTACAGGAAACGGATTTTTATATAATATGGTACGAATAATAGCAGGAACTTTAGTGGGAGTTGGGATAGGTAAAATAGAACCAAATGAGATATCTAAAATAATAGAAAGTAAAAATAGAGAAAATGCGGGAAAAACATTACCTCCTAATGGATTATATTTACTTAAAGTAATATATGAATAAGTAACAAAAAATAAGTATATTCATAATATATATTGGAAAACATACAGATTTATCTGGAAAGGATGATATATATGAATATACTTATTTTTTTAGCGGTAATATTAGTAACTATAGTGTTAGCAATATTTTTTAATAGACTAGTGCATTGTCCGTTATTAATAGGAGCAATATTTTTTTCAATAGCATTATTGGTTGCAGTAATCTTATCTAATTTAACACTAGTTATTTTAGCTATTATATTAGGAATAATAGCTTTTGTAACCGCATTTTTAGATTGTATTTTTAAAAATAATAATTTCTTTACAAGCAATAATTGTATACAATGTAATAATCCATATGATGATAATGCAAATGTTGGTTGTAATAATACAAGAAATGAACCAAATACATTATTATCAGAAACGAACACAGAAAACTTAAATACAACACCATATGTATATAATTGCAGAAGATATAGAAAAATTTAAAAAAGCTTGCAATTGACATAAATCTTTGGTATAATATATTCGTTTTAGTTGTAGAAAAAATACAGGAGGAAATGTTATGACAATTGGAACTAAATTAAAAAAATTACTTGAAGAAAGGGGAATGAACCAATCAGAATTTGCTCGGGCAGTTGGGATTGATGTAAGTACAATTAACAAGTATGTTAATGATAAAGTAGTCCCAAAAGAATCAACATTAAAAAGAATGGCTGATGTACTTGGAGAAGAATTGGTAAGCACAAGTGATCCAAGTATTGTTTTGAGAAATAAGATAAGCAATATTCTTTTAAAGAGAAATTTAACCAAAACAGAATTTGCTAGAATGACAGGTATATCGTTAATTAGTATTAATAGATACCTGGAAGAAAACAGTAAAGAACAACCAAGACTTAGTACAGTCAGAAAAATAGAAAAAACTTTTAAAATTGATTTAAAACAGTGTTATCCAAAACACAAAAAAAAGGTACTTCAAAATAGTGATGGTACGACACTTGGGGAAGAAATAAGAAACAAAATAGCAGAAAAAAATACTAATGCAGTAGAATTGGCAAATACTTTAGGAGTTCAAAAAGCCAATGTATACCGTTATATTAAAAATGCAGTTCCTAGCAAAAAAATATTAAAAAAGATAGGAGAAACATTAGATATACCTATTAAAAAATTTAAGATAGTGGAAATAATAGAAGAAAAACCGATTTTTACTAAAAGACTGGAATTATATTTAGTTGATAGAAATATGAAATTAATAGACCTAGCGAAATTATCTGGTATTAATAAAAATGAATTAAGCAAATACTTAAATGCAAGAAATACTCCAAACATCAATAATATTGTCAAAATTGCAGATGTATTACAAGTTTCAATTAGTGACTTATTTGGTGGAAGACCATATTCAGCTCGAAGAAAGAAAAAATATAATTTGCATGAAATTAAAAGTGAAGAAGAAAGCGAAAAGGTATTTCTTATGAATTGTAAAAAAATGATGCAAATAAGAAATATTACAAGCTACGAGTTATGCAATCTAGTAAAATTGACACCAAATACAGTATACAAACTGTTAAGAGATGGCAAATATAAAAGAGTTGAAACAGTAATGGCAATTGCAGAGGCATTAAACATTTCTGTGGATGAGTTAATTGGACATCAGGTCAAAAACAGTAATAAAACAGGAGGAAAACAAAGACATTAGGTAAAGAATTAAAAGAATTATTGGAAGAAAAAGGAATGAACCAAACTGAACTTGCACGGTTAATTGGTGTAAACCCAACCACAATCTGTCGTTATGTGAACGACAAAGGAAATCCAAATGATGAAAATTTAAAGAAAATTGAACTTGTATTTGGTGTGAAACTGAAAGCAAATAAGAAAAAGCTTAATGTAGCCCAAAAAACAGAATTTGGAAAGAAAATCAAAGATATTCTTAAAAAAGAAAATATCAGAAAAGCAGAATTTGCAAAAAAAACTGGAGTTACTAATTATACAGTAAATAAATTTATAGACGGAACCTATAATCCATCATATAAATTTATAAAAAAAGTGGAGGAAGAATATAATACAGATCTTGAAAAGTTTTATCCAGAATTAAAAAGAAAAGTTTTAAAAGACCAAAAAGGAAATTATTTTGGAGATGAACTGAAAAAACTGCTTAAAGAAAGAGGTATTACACAAAAAGATCTTGCAAGAAAAATAAGAGTGGAAAAAGTACTGATAAATGGATACATAAAAAAAAGATATATACCAGTTAGAAGAAACTTGAAAAAAATAGAAGATGCATTAAATGTAAAATTTAAAGGGTTTAAAGTTGTTGAAGAAACAATAGAAGATGAAGAGGCTTGTGGATCAGTTTTAAGAGAAAAGCTAGTTGAAAAAGGAATGACATCACAGAAATTAGCAGAATTATCAGGAATACCAGCCACATATATTAGTAAATACAAAACAAGTAGGTGGCTTCCACAAATAAATAGAGCAATAATAATTGCAGATATTTTCGGAATTTCACTAGAAGAATTAAGTGGAAAAGAGGTAAAAAATAAATCTGCTCAAAAACAGTATAAATTGATTTTTTGTAGTGGAAAGAAATCGTGGCAAGATGTTTTAGGTATAAATTTAACTAAAATATTAAATGCTCAAGATATTTCTGAAGAGAAATTTGCTAAAATGACGGGATTAAGTTTGAAAACTATAAAAAAAATAAAAATAGGAAAAGCAAATTTAAGTTTCAAAAGTGTCAAAATAATATCAAAGGTATTAAATGTACCAATAGATGATTTAATCGGACACAGAATTGTTAATGGATATGCAGGAGGAGAACGATGACATTAGGAAAGAAAATAGAAATTCTGTTAAAAGAGAATAATATGACACAAACAACATTAGCAAAAGAAATTGGATGTTGTACCAACGAAATAAGTAGATATGTACATAATAAAAGCACACCTAGAAAAGAAAGATTAGAAAAGATTGAAAAAGTTTTAGGAGTAGAGTCATTAAGCAAATATAAAGTAGAAAAGAAGATTCCTAAGAATTTTGAGGAAAAGCTTGAGAGCATTTTAGACGAAAAGAATATAACAATAGAAGAATTTGCAAAAATGACAGGTTTATGTACTGTAAGTATAAGAAATTATATAAATGGAAAAACATCACCAGAATTTGAGAGTTTACTGATAATGGCAGAAAAATTAGAAATATCAATAGATGCTCTGATTATGCATGAGGTAAAAAAGGAAGAAAATATAGTTTCAGAAAATGGAGAATTTCAGGAAAATTTAAGAAATTATCTGAAAGAATCAAATTTGTCACAGAAAAGATTTGCAGACTTGATTGGGATAGGTCTGGTAAAAGTAAATAGGTATTTGAATGGAAAGTCAAAACCTAGAATTTGCAACTTAGTATTATTAGCAGAATTTTTTGGAGTATCTGTAGATACACTTGTAGGATATAAACCCAAAAATAAAAATAAGTAATTTTTTTAATAAAGTTCCCTCATGTTGATGAGGAATTTGAATGGAGAGAGGGTATAGAATAATTTCTTATCCTCTTTCTTTTATCAAATATTATTTTCTAGTTGCATACATTTTGCATACATTCTCAAAAAAATCACAATAAAAAAAAAGTCCACAAACGGACTAATTTAATGGTAGCGAAGGTGGGACTTGAACCTACGACCTGCCGGGTATGAACCGGATGCTCTAGCCAACTGAGCTACTTCGCCATATCTGAAAACTATTATAATAGGAAAATGAAGTTTTGTCAATAGAAATCAAAAAAAAAATAAAATAGATGTAAAAAACTTGATATTTTTGAGTTTGCATAGTAAAATATATACTGAATAAAGGATTGAGAGGAGAAACTACTTTGGAAAAGAAAAATAAGACTCAAGCGATAAAAGAAAAGTTAGACTTTATAGGATTAAACTTAGAAGAAATACCAAAAACTTTAAAACTAGTAGAAGATTTAAAATTCAGACCAAATTCAGGATTTGACGAAAAAAAATATAGACAATATAGATTTGTTTCACCAAAAGAAATACAAATATTATTATCACCCACAAACAGATTAGATGATATAAAAGAAAAATACTCAAAAGCCAGTCCATTAGCAGAATATCTAGAACCAGACGAACTAGATGAAGAAAGCCAAAAGAAATATGCTACATTTTTAAGAATGATAGATGAAGTAAAAATAGAAGATATAGAAAAAATAGAAAAAGAGCAACAACTAATAAACAAAAAAATACCATTTAAAGTAAGATATTCTGGAAATTATTTATGGCAAATATATTATTCATCAGCAACAGAACAATACTTTATGATTGTTCCAACAGAAGACAAAGATTATTCAACATTTTTTTATGTACTAAAAAAGCAAATAGAAAAGAAAAAAGCAGGAAAAATATTTGTTCCAATAAGCAATGTCGAATATACAAGGGAATTATTAAATAAAACAGAAATACAAAGTTTAGAAAATTACTTATGGTTATTCACAAAAGACTGGCCATCAATTTATGAAGTATATGATAAGAGCGGAAAAGTAAGCTTACAAATTGTTGGAGAAACAGAAGTATATGGCAAAATAAAATCAGAATATAAAGTAAAACTTCCAAACAAAATAGATGCTAATAAATTTTTTAAACTAGTAAAAGCATTATTTATAGTACAATCAGAACTACCAAATTATTATGAGTTTGAAACAAGAATAGACAAACAAGGAAGTTTAGAATTTTATCACAATAACAAATTAATGAAATACGATGAATTAAGTGAGTGGGTAAATAAAGAATACCAAAAATTATTAGATATCGAAAAAGAAGCGGTAAAAGAAAACAACTCATTAAGAGGAAAATTAATGCAATTAAAAAAACAATCACAAGAATTAGAGATAGAATATTTAAGCAAAGAAAAGCAAATATCAACATATTTAGAATGTAAAAAAACATTTTTCGGAAAAGTAAAGTACTTCTTCAAATATAGTAACAAAAAAAATAAAACAAAAGAAAAAGAAGAGCAAAAAATAAAAGAAGAAATACCGGAAATAGAAGAAGAAAAAATAGAAGAAAACCTAAAAGTTCAATACACATTAGAAGAAATATTAACAAAAGGAAAAGAAACGCGTGAAAAAGAAACAAGCTTAAAAAATACAAAATTAGATATAAATGCATTAAAACTAAAAAATAAAAATTTAACAAAAAAAATAGAAAATGCAAAAGCATTTATAGAAGAAATAGATAGTCACAAAAAGAGTATATTCGAATTTTGGAAATACAGTAATAAAGACGAAGTACAAGCACTAGAAGAAGGAGAAGAAGAACCAATAAATATAAAGCCACATTCAAAAGTATTTGACTATGAAGAAGACATTGAAGAATTTGGAAAAATGATGGATGAAATACAAAGAAAAATATTTTCAAAAGAAGAATTAGACAACATATATTTAACAACAACAGATCAAATAGAAATAATGAACAAGCTAAAAACAGAGACAACAACAGCAAAAGAAGTAGAACAATGGCTAAAGCAAATAAAAAAAGACTTACAGGACGAAAAAAACATAACAGAAGACGAAGTTGTAGATATATTTGGAGGACTTTCAGAAGATACCAGAAAAATAAGCAAACTAGCCAATAAATCACATAGAGAACATCCAAAAAACAAATATGCAATATTAAGAATATCAAAAGGAATGAAAAATGTAGAATATAAAACAGCATTAAACAATTCAATAAGCATAATAGAAAATGCAATATGCAAAAATGAATTATCACAAAATATAGCAGTATATAAATGGGTAGAAGAAGAGAAAAATATAGACACAAATGAATTTAATGTGTTTAATTTAAACCCTGAAAAAGAAATAGAGAATGCATTATTAGATACAGAAAATGGAAAAGTAAACCTATATAAAATGAATTTAGAAAAAGGTGTAAAAGCAATAACATTTTCAAACTGCATATATTATGACAATCAAAACAAAACATTACCAGTAGGAATGGACAAAGATACTAGAATATTAGCAAATATTTTAGACACAGACATAAAACTTGATAGCAAAAAAGTAATAAGAGTTGGAAGATTAGAAGATAATAATGATATTGCATCTAAACTAATTATAAAAACAATCAATGTTTTAGAATACACAGTAAAAGAAGGTCTAGAAAACTAAGAAAGGAAAGCAAAATGGAAAAAGAATTTAAATCAGGCTTTGTTGCAATGCTTGGAAGAACCAATGTAGGAAAATCAACACTAGTAAATCTTTTAGTAGGAGAAAAAGTAGCAGCAACAGCAAATAAAGTTCAAACAACAAGAACTGCAATAAGAGGCATTGTAAACAGAGAAAATTCACAAATAATATTTATAGATACGCCTGGAATTCATAAGCCAAAAAC
>CAKPKI010000031.1 GCA_934167135.1 uncultured Clostridia bacterium | reverse complement strand
GAACTTTCTGTACTAGATAAATATGGCGAGTCTTAGATTTTCTTAAAATTTTCATTTGATAGAAGATCTAAGATTCACTTTTTTGTTGATTATTAACATAATGTTGACAAAAGACTGCAAATGTTGTATAATAATGTGTGTTAAGCAAGAGCTTAATGCAGATAAATGAAAGGGGGAACTTTGTAACCTGAACAAAATTACAAGAGGAGGGAAAATGATGGAAAAGACATCAACAAAGAGTAACTAGCAACTAAGCAGGAGGAAAGTTCAAATGGTAGAAAGTTATAAGAACCCTAAAAATAAATTCAATGGTATGTTTTAACAGGAGGATTTCAATATGACAAGAACAGAATTAGTTTGCAATTTAATCGTTATGGCAGTATGTTTTTTAACAGCAACAAAGATTTTGGCAAATATTGTGAGAGAAGGAAAAGTAGACCGGATTTTAGACGCAGTTGTGTATGTCATTTTTGCCGTATACTCATCTTTTGGTTTTGCTACACTGCTTGTGTATTATGAATCAGTGAAATTTGAGTTATGGCTGTTGGCACTGTTAGGAGTTTCTATTTTTGGAACACAGTTTACAATTTCAGCTTGTATTGGATTGTTCATGCTGAAAAGAGACGAGGAGAGAAAATGGAAAAGTAAGTTAAAAAGAGAGGAAAAGAACAAATTTGTAACTGCTCCAAATTTAGCAGAAGTAACTAACAGTTGTATGGTCACGAAAGGAGATATTGTCAACATTGAAAATTATTGTAGAGCAGACAATGCTTGTACAACATCTGATGCCAGAAATGGTAAAAGAAGAAGATGTAAAAAATAAACATGGCAAATGCCGGAAGGAATGAAGATAAGGAAAAAAGTCAATTTGTGTTAAAACAAATTGGCTTTTTTCTTTAAAATTAAAAACGTTTTTTATGCTATCTATTGACAAAATGTTATTTCCATATTATAATGTTAACCGTAGTTAACATCTGCCATAAGTTGTCAAAAATTCCAATTATTTTGATATGACAATTTATTGCAGAAAAAGGAGAAAGATATGATATCAAAAGCATTAGAAGAATATTTAAAAACAATGTATGTACTCCAAAAGCAAAATGGTAACATAAGAGTAACAGATATTGCTAATAAAATGAATTGTTCAAAACCAAGTGTAAACAAAGCATTGAACAATCTAAAAGAAGAAAAATTAGTAAAATACGAAACTTATGGAACAATAGAATTAACAGAAAATGGAGAAAGTCTTGCACAAAAAATATTAGAAGCATATGATATTGTTTATTTATTTTTAAAAGATGTACTAAATTTAGATGAAGAATCAGCTAAAAAGGAAGCAGAAAAAATAAAACTTACAATAACAGATGAAACAATAAATAAATTAGCTAAATATGTGCATAATGTTTTAGGATTTAGAGAATTAAATTGTAATTATGATATAAACCAAGAAAAATGTAGATGTTGTGTAAAAAGAACATCAAAAACAAGAAAGGAATAGTAAAATGAGTGACAAATTGTTAGAAATAAAAGATTTACATGTAAATGCAGGAGAAAAAGAAATTTTAAAAGGATTAAATTTAAATATAAAAAAAGGTGAAGTTCATGTAATAATGGGACCAAATGGAGCTGGAAAATCAACACTTGCAAATGTTATTTTAAATAATCCACAATACACAAAAATAAGTGGTTCAGTAGAATTTGAAGGTGAAAATATAAATGATTTAAGTACAGACCAAATTGCTAAAAAAGGAATTTTCATGTCATTCCAATTACCAGAAGAAATACCTGGAATTTCAACAATGAATTTCTTAAAATATGCAAAAAATAAAGTAACAGAAAAACCTGTTAAAATATTTGAATTTAAAGATACTGTAAAAAAGTATTCAGAAGAATTAAGTATGAATCCGAAATTAATTGAAAGAAACTTAAATGTTGGATTCTCTGGTGGAGAGAAAAAGAAAAATGAAATTTTACAAATGCTTGTATTAAATCCAAAACTTGCAATATTAGATGAAACAGATTCAGGGCTTGATGTTGATGCTATAAAAATAGTTTCTAAAGGTATCGAAATGTTTAAAAATGATGAAAATGGAGTATTAATTATTACTCATAATACAAGAATATTAAATCATTTAAAAGTTGATTATGTACATGTTTTAGTAAATGGACAAATTGTTAAAACTTCAACAGCTGAATTAGCTGAAGAGATTGAAGAAACAGGATATGCACAATACAAATAAAACTGCTCAGTCTGAGCAGTTTTACAGAGATTTGTTGCTAAGGATTAATTTTTTCTTTTTTTAAAAATTCCAGTAATTTTCTCAATTACAAAGGAAAATGCAAATAATATTAGCACAATTCCAAATGAAATTGATATTACCCAAATATGGATACCAAATATACTGGCTAAAATACCAAAAGAAATTAATCCTATTCCAAGGGATACAAGAATGTTAAAAATTAAAATTAATGCACCTATAGTTGAATTATCCTTATTCATAAATTTACCTCTTTATATTTTTGGCTATATTTACAGTTACTACATAAATATAACATAAAAAAATATAAAAATCAAGCAATAATTAAAAGGAGTGTTTGCATGAAAACTCAAATAGAAGAAATAAATAGAAATATATATGACATAAAAAATCAAGATGACTATGAATTCAAGATGCAAAAAGGTCTAAGCAGAGAAATAGTAGAAGAAATATCCAAAAGAAAAAATGAACCAGATTGGATGCTAGAAATAAGACTAAAAGCATTAGAAATGTATGAAAAATTAGAGCTTCCAACATGGGGACCAGATTTGTCAGAACTAAAAATGGACGAAATAGCAACATATGTAAAACCAAAAACAAATTTAAACAGTTCATGGAAAGATGTGCCAGAAGAAATAAAAGACACATTTGATAAATTAGGAATACCAGAAGCAGAAAAAACATCATTAGCAGGTGTTGGAGCACAATATGATTCAGAAGTAGTATATCATAGTATGAAAGAAGATTTAATAAAACAAGGAGTAATCTATACAGATATGGAATCAGCTGTAAGAGATTATCCAGAAATAGTAAAAGAACATTTTATGAAATGTGTTCCAATAAGTGATCATAAATTTGTTGCATTACATGCAGCAGTATGGTCAGGAGGTTCATTTGTATATGTGCCAAAGGGAGTAAAATTAGATATTCCTTTACAATCATATTTCAGATTAAATTCACCAGAATCAGGACAATTTGAACACACATTAATAATAGTGGATGAAGGTGCAAGTTTACATTTTATAGAAGGATGTTCTGCACCTAAATATAATAAAGTAAATCTACATGCAGGATGTGTTGAATTATATGTAAAAGATGACGCATATTTAAGATATTCAACAATAGAAAACTGGTCAAAAAATATGATGAACCTAAATACTAAAAAAGCAATTGTAGGAAAAAATGCACAAATAGACTGGGTAACAGGTTCATTTGGATCAAAAGTATCTATGCTATATCCAATGAGCATATTAAATGGAGAAAATGCAAAAACAGAATATACTGGAATTACATTTGCTGGTGGAGGACAAAACTTAGATACAGGATTTAAGGTAATTCATAATGCTCCAAATACATCATCAGTAGTAAACTCAAAATCAATTTCAAAAGATGGTGGTGCATGTACTTATAGAGCATTAGTAAGAATAAATGAAAATGCTAAAAATTCAAAATGTAGTGTAAGTTGTGAATCACTTATGTTAGATGATATTTCAAGATCTGATACAATACCAGTAAATGATATTAGAACAGATGAAGTAGAATTTTCACATGAGGCAAAAATCGGAAAAATTAGTGATAAAGCAATATTCTATTTAATGTCAAGAGGACTATCAGAAGAAGATGCAAAGGCAATGATTGTAAGAGGATTTGCATATCCAATTTCAAAAGAATTACCAGTAGAATATGCAGTAGAAATGAATAATTTAATAAATCTAGAGTTAGAGGGGGCAATTGGATAATGGAAAAATTAAAAGTGAATGATACACCAGTTAGAACAGCAAGAAATTTTAAGATAAATAATATAGAAGTTGAACTTGATTTGCCAGAAAAGATTGCTGAATTCAAGAATGTAGAGATTATTAATGACAAAAGCATTATAGATAATGAGGTTTCAAATACATCACTAATTTATGGTACAGGAAAAATTTTAGAAGAACTAAATTATGAAACTGCAAATAGCAAGATAAGAATACAAACAAGCAACAGAAAAGAAGATATTAGAATAAGATACAATTTTGATGATAATAATGTGAATTTAATAAATCAAATAGAAATAATTGCAAATGGTGATACAAATGTAATTATTGAGTATAAATCTCAAACATCTCAAAAATGTTTGCACAACGGAATTATCAGAACAATTGCAAATGAAAATGCAAAACTTAATGTAACAATTGTAAATCTATTAAATGAAGATTCAGATAATTTTGAAGCAATAGAAAATAGATTAGAAAAAAATTCGAAAGTAAAACATACAATTATTGATATTGGTGGAAAAACTAGTGTTTCTAATTATTATTCAAATGTAATTGGAGAAAACGCAGACAATGATTTGAAATCAATATATTTAGGTATCGGTGAACAAAGAAAAGATATCAATTATATTGCAGAATTAAGAGGAACAAAAACTAATATAGATATTGATGTGCAAGGAGCTTTAAAAGATTCTGCTAAGAAGAATTTTAAAGGAACTATTGATTTCAAAAAAGGTTCTAAAAAAGCAAAAGGAAATGAAAATGAATATTGTATGCTTTTATCTGATAAGGCTAAATCTATTGCATTACCAATGCTTTTATGTACTGAAGAAGATGTAGAAGGTAATCATTCTACTGCTTCTGGTAAGGTTGATAAAAAACAGTTATTTTACATTATGACTAGAGGTATTAGTTACAAAGAAGCTGTTAAATTAATTGTTAAATCTAAGTTTAATAAGATTATTGAAAGAATTTCTGATGAAGAGTTGAAAGATGAAATTTTAAGTGAGATTGATAAGAGGTTAGATTAAAAACGAAAAAAAGTTCGAAAAATATTGACGATATGTTTACATCATGATATAATTATTCGTGTGGTTGAGTAGATTGTTTACCGAATTCTGGCATAAGTGCATAGATTGATAAGCTATGCACAGCCTATTAATCTATGCATTTATGTCATATATGGCTTAAATGTAAATACAAAAGAAGGAGGTAAATCCGATGGAGTTAATAGAACATCTATTAATGAAATTAGTGTCTTTTGGAGGAATTGGATTTTTGATACATATTTGTTCTAGAAACAAGTACATATTCAAATATAGTTCTGAAAAAAGAAAAATCGAGATTTATCCTGAACGTGATAAATCTCAAAATAACCAACCAAATGAATAATGGCGTAAGCTCTTATTCTTTTATATAAATATATTAACACAAATAAAAATAAATGTCAAATAAATAGAAGGTATTTCTAAATGAAAAAAAGCCTTATATGTAAGGCTTTTCTTTCAAAGAACAGAATAGAAATTATTCTATTCTCAAGAGTTTGTAATTAAGAATTATTACATTTTTTGCAGTAACATTTAACCATTCTGCTAACATCTCCTGTATTTTTGAGATGTCATTTAAATTTGAGATTTTCTCAAAATGATCTATTTCAGCATTAAAATAGCTTTTGAAAACATTTTGTGAGTCTGGTAAAACAACACCTGAAATAAAGTAGTAATACTTCTTCATGCAAATACCTCCGTATTTTTACAGCTAACGAGTATATAAAATACAAATACCTCCGTATTTTTTACAGTGGTTGAGTATATAAAACATACATACTCTTAATTAAAAAGTTTCAACATAGCCATTATAGCATAAAATCAACATAAAGTAAAGAGAGGAACGAAAAAAATGAATATCAACGAAATAAAAAAAGATTTTCCATTATTAGAAAATCGAGATATAGCATATTTAGACAGTGGGGCAACAACACAAAAGCCAATGCAAGTAATAAAAGCAGTAGAAGAGTTTTACAAAAAAAACAATGCAAACCCACATAGAGGAGCATATACATTAAGCATAGAAGCAACAGAAGTATATGAAAATACAAGAACAAAAATTGCAGAATTCATAAATGCAAAACATAGAGAAGAAATAATATTCTCAAAAAATGCAACAGAAAGTTTAAACTTAATTGCATATTCATATGGAATGGACAACCTAAAAAAAGATGATGAAGTAGTAATTTCCATAATGGAACATCATTCAAATTTAGTGCCATGGCAAAAAATGACAAAAGCAACAGGAAGTAAATTAAATTATATGTACATTAATGAAAATTTTGAACTTTCAGATGAAGAAATTGAAAGTAAAATTACAGATAAAACAAAAATAGTTGGAATTGCTCATGTTTCAAATGTTTTAGGAACAATAAATAATGTAAAGAAAATTATAAGATATGCACATAAAAAAGGTGCTATTGTAGTTGTAGATGCATCACAAAGTATTCCACATATGAAAATAGATGTACAAGATCTAGATGCAGATTTTTTAGTATTTTCAGGTCATAAAATGTTAGCACCTTTAGGAATTGGTGTATTGTATGGAAAAAGAGAAATCTTAAATAAAATGACACCATTTTTAATGGGTGGAGACATGATAGAATATGTGTATGAGCAAGATACAACATTTGCACCATTACCTAATAAATTTGAAGCAGGCACACAAAATGTAGAAGGTGTTGTAGGTTTAGGTGCTGCAATTGATTATATTCAAAAAATTGGATATGATAAAATACAAGAACTTGAAAATGATGTAGTATCATATGCAAGACAAGAATTATCAAAATTAGATTATTTAACACTATATCTAACTCCAAATACAGAAAATCATTCAGGTGTAATTTCATTTAACATAAAAGGAGTACATCCACATGATGTTGCTAGCATTTTAGACTCAGAAAATGTTTGTGTACGTTCAGGAAACCATTGTGCACAACCACTTATGAGATTTTTAGGCATTGATTCAACATGTAGAGCAAGCTTTTATTTTTACAATACTAGGGAAGATGTAGACAGGCTTGTTCATGCTTTAAATAAAGCATATGATATGTTTAAGAAATTTATTACAATTCAAGGCTCATAAAAACTATATTTAGAAATTAATAATATATTGTTTTTTTATACCTTGCTGTCGCAATCCACATATTAAGAATACTAGGATGTAGATTGCTCCATATCGCACTCGCATAAGCTCGTTTGGTCGCTTACGCGGTATTTCAAAAACAATATATTATTAATTTTCTAAAATACATATAATTTAGCCGTGAATTGAGACAAAATTTTACAAAAACGAAAAGAAGTTTGATAAAATATTGACAATTACTACCAGCGATGATATAATTCGTGTAGTGTGTTTGAATATTAGTTTCTTTTGGAGGAATAGGGTTTTTGATACATATTTGTTCTAAAAACAAGTACATATTAAAATATAGTTCTGAAAAAAGAAAAATAGAGATTTATCCGGACAAGGATAAATCCCAAATTCAAAAACACTTAGATAAGGAGGTTTAGCCTCTTTATCTTTTTATAAATACATATTAACACATTAAAAAAAATATGTCAAGAAAGAAAGGTAAAAATATAAGGTAAAAAGATGGAAGATTTAACAGATGTATATAATGACTTGATAATGGAACACAGCATGAATTCATATAATAAGAAAAAATTAGAAGGAGCAGATTATTCAGAAGTAGGACACAATCCAAACTGTGGGGACGAAATAACACTAGAATTAAAATTAGATGGAAACAAAATAGAAGATATGGCATTTACAGGACATGGATGTGCAATATCACAAGCTTCAACATCAATAATGATAGATACATTAAGAGGAAAAACAATAGAAGAAGCAAAAGAGATTATAAAAACATTTATAGAAATGATAAAAAGAGAAACAACAGATGAGGAGCAATTAAAAAAATTAGAAGATGCTATAGCATTTAAAAATGTATCAAATATGCCAGCAAGAGTAAAATGTGCACTTTTAGCATGGCATACAATAGAAGATATGCTAAATAAAAATGATGAAAACGGAAAAGGAACAATAAATTGTTGCCATTAATAAGAAAGCAAAGATACGGCAACTATGGAAGGAATAGAAATGGAAAATAAAAAAGTATTATTAGGAATGAGTGGAGGCGTAGACAGTAGTGTGTCAGCCTTATTATTAAAACAAAATGGATATGAACCAATAGGAATAACATTAGAACTATTTACAGGAAGTAGTTGTTGTAATATAAACACATATATAGATGCCAAAAATGTATGTAATTCAATAAGAATACCACACTTTACAGACAATTGTAAAGAACTATTTAAAAAGCATGTTATAAAAGATTTTATAGATTGTTATTCAAATTGCAAAACACCTAATCCATGTATAGAATGTAATAAATATATGAAGTTTGGATATATGTGGGAAAAGGCTAAAGAATTAGGGTGCTATTACATTGCAACAGGACATTATGCTAAAACAGAATATAGTGAGAAATATGGTAGATGGGTACTAAAAAAATCAAATGCAGGGAAAAAAGATCAAAGCTATGTATTATGGAATATTCCAAAAGAGTTAATAGAACATGTAGTATTTCCACTTGCAAATTTTGAAGACAAAGAGCAAATTAGAGAAATAGCAAGAGAAAACAATTTAAAAGTTGCAAACAAGCCAGATAGTGAAGATATTTGTTTTGTTCCTGATGGAAATTATAAAAAATTCTTAGAAAATAATTCAGACTTAAGACCTAAAAAAGGAAATATTGTAAATAGTAAAGGTGAAATTTTAGGAAAACATACAGGGCTATATAATTATACAATTGGGCAAAGAAAAGGATTGGGCATTTCATATAAAGTTCCTCTATTTGTAATAGGATTTAATCCATTAAAAAATGAAGTAATAGTTGGAGAAGAAAGTGAATTATATCAAAAAGAAATAAATGTAGCAGATATCAACTTATTACTAATAGACGAAATAAAGGAACCAATAGAAGTAGAAGTAAAAACAAGATATTCTTCAAAAGTAGCAAAAGCAACAATTGAACAAAATGGAGAAAATCAAGTAAAAGTAATATTTGATGAACCACAAAGAGCAATAACACCAGGGCAATCAGCTGTATTTTATGTAGGAGACATTGTATTAGGAGGAGGCAAAATATGTTAAACCAATTTTCAAGAACAGAATTAGTAATAGGCAAAGCAGGAGTAGAAAAATTAAATAATGCAAAAGTAGCAATATTTGGTTTAGGTGGAGTAGGCTCATTTGTTTTAGAAGGACTTGTTAGAGCAGGAATTGGAAACTTTGTATTAATAGATGATGACAAAATTTGTTTAACAAATTTAAATAGACAAATATTAGCAACAAGAAAAACAGTTGGACAAGCTAAAGTAGAAGTAGCTAAACAAAGAATTTTTGATATAAATCCAAATGCCAATGTAGAAATCTACCAAGAATTCTTTATGCCAGAAACAGAAGGAATACTTGATAATTCTATAGATTATATAGTAGATTGTATAGATACAGTAACAGCTAAAATAGAACTAGTAGTTAGAGCAGAAAAGCTAAATATTCCAATAATATCTTGTATGGGAACAGGAAATAAATTAGATCCAACAAGATTTGAGGTAACAGATATTTACAAGACAAGTATTTGTCCACTTGCTAAAGTAATGAGAAAAGAATTACGAAATAGAGGGATTAAAAAATTAAAAGTAGTATATTCAAAAGAAGAACCAGTAAAATTAAATGAAACAGAGGAGAACAGTTGTAAACATAATTGCATATGCCCACCAGGAACAAAAAGAAAATGTACTATTAGAAATCAAGTACCAGGGAGCATTTCATTTGTACCATCTGTTGCAGGTTTAATAATTGCTGGAGAAGTAGTAAAAGCAATATTAAATGATTAAGGTGTAATAATGAAAATATTAATAATAGAAGATGAATATAGCTTAGCAGATGCAATATCAGAAACATTGAGTAAAGAAGGATTTTCAGTAAAAGTAGAAACAGATGGAGAAAAAGGAGAAGACGAAGCGATTGCAAATGTATATGATATTATTTTATTAGATGTAATGTTACCACATAAAGACGGTTTTTCAATATTAAAAGAATTAAGAAGAGAAAAGATTGAAACACCTGTAATAATGTTAACCGCAAAATCAGAGATATATGACAAACTAAATGGGCTTGAAAATGGTGCAGATGACTATATTACAAAACCATTTCATATGAAAGAATTAATTGCAAGAATAAAAGTAATACTGAAAAGAAATTCAGATTTAAATGATACAGATAATATGAAATTTGGAGATTTAACACTTGACTTAAAAACAGGAAAAATGAAAGCAAATCAAAATGAAATTGCAATAAATGGAAAGGAGCTGGAATTATTAGAAACATTATTATTAAATAAAAATCAAATTATGAGTAGAGAAATTTTAGCCAATAAAATTTGGGGATATGATAGTGATGCAGAATATAATAATGTTGAAGTATATGTTTCATTTTTAAGAAAAAAATTAAAAATACTACAATCAAATGTAAATATTAAAGCTGTTAGAGGCATTGGCTACAAATTGGAGATTAAGGTTGAAAAATAATTACAATTTTGGCTACTTTGTGCCTTAAGAAAGGAATGAAATTAAAATGATTAAAAAATTAAGGTCAAAAATATTTACATTAATGATGTTATCACTATCAATTATAGTTATTGGTGTTATTATTTTATTTGCAACTTTAAACTGTAATAATGCGATACATTTATCAAGAGAAAATATAGATAGAATGACAAGAATGAGAGATAAACCAGACTTTCAGCAGTCAACAGTAAGACCAGAAATTCAAGAATATATAAATCAAGAGAATGAAAAAGTAAATACACATATAAAAAGTGTAATTATATTTTCATGTGTTGTTTCAGGATTGGCACTTATTATTATATATACAGTTTCTAAAAAGGTATCAGAGATAATTGTTAAACCAGTTGAAGATACTTTAGAAAAGCAAAAACAATTTATTTCTGATGCATCACATGAATTGAAAACTCCACTTGCAGTAATAGAGGCAAATGCAGATGTACTCGAAAATGAAGTAGGAAATAATAAATGGCTTACATATATTCAAAATGAAACAGATAGTATGGATAAACTAATAAATGAATTACTGTTACTTGCTAAAATGGAAAATGTAGATGATATAAAAAGTTATGAAATATTTGATGTTTCAAATCAAGTAGAGATGTGTGCATCTGTTTTTGAAAGCATGGCATATGAAAAAAAAGTGAAAATAATTACTAATATTCAAAAAGGCATAAAATTAAATGGCAATAAACAAGATATTGAACATATAGTATCAACTTTATTAGATAATGCCATAAAACATTCAAAAGAAGGAAAAGATGTTATAGTTGAATTAGTAAAAGATAAAAATAGCATGATATTACAAATAAAAAATTATGGAGAACCAATTCCAGAAGAGCAAAAAGATAAAATTTTTGAAAGATTCTATAGAGTAGACAAAGCAAGAAATAGAAATGAAAAAAGATATGGATTGGGACTAGCTATTGCCAAATCTACTGTTTTAAAATATAAAGGAAAAATAGGAGTTGAATGCAAAGACGGAATTACTTGTTTTAAAGTAAATTTGCCAAAAAACGATTAGAAAATGGACCTGGAAAAGGTCCTTTTTTTCTGCCAATATATAAAAATTCAATAATTCTTCAATGTTTATATATTATATTAATACTCGAAATGAATTACAATTAATCATATTCATGGCTCTAGCTTATGAAAGATTGAATAATGTGAAATTTACGAGGAGGAGAAAATATGTATGTTTTAAAAAATAGTTTAATTTCAATTTTTAGAAACAAAGGAAGGAATATATTAATAGGATTAATAATCTTAACAATAGCATGTGCTTCAACAGTAACGCTGGCAATAAGAAATACAGCAAATACAATAGTAAAAAGCTATGAAGAGTCACATGACCTAATAGCAACAATATCTTTTGATAGAGGACAATTGGGAAAGAATTTTAAAGGAGGAGAAGATGCACAAAAAGAAAATATAGAAACATTTAATAATATTCAATCATTAACAATTGATAATGTTAAAAATTATGGAGACAGTAGTTATTTAAAAGGATATTATTATACTTATACAACATCGCTGAATAGTGATATGTTAAGTAAAGCAACAGATTCATTTGAATATGAAGTAGAAGACAAGCAAACATCAACTTCTTCAAATACTACGACAAGTACAACAAGTGGTTCAGAAGGTAGACCAGATATGCCAGATGGACAAATGGGAGAAAGACACACAGTAACAGAAAATAACACAACAACAGTAATTACAAAATCAAAAGAAAAATTTGAAAGTGACAAAAACCTTACAGGAGATTTTGAATTAGATGGATATTCTTCATATGATGCAATGACAGAATTTACAGAAGGAACATCAACAATAACAGATGGAGAAATGATATCTGATTTTAATGGCTTTGAATGTGTAATAAGTTCAGAATTGGCAACATTAAATAGTATAAGTGCTGGAGATACAATAATATTAAAAAATCCAACAACAGAAAAAACATATGATTTTAAAGTAACAGGAATCTACAGTAGTAATAGTGATAATGGAGATACAGCAAGTATGTACTCAAAATCAGCAAACAAAATTATTACAGGAAGTGGAGTAATTGAACAACTTGTTGCAGATGATAGTACACTTACAACAAATGCAACCCCATCATTTATATTAAATAGTGAAGATGATATAGAAGCATTTACAGCAGAAGTAAAAGAAAAAGGATTAAATGAATATTACACAATTAATACAAATTTGGATGAAATAACAAGTGCAATAGAATCAATTGAAAATGTAAAAACTTTTGCAACTACATTCTTAATAATAACATTGATAATATCTTCTTTAGTATTATTTGTGATTAACATGATAAACATCAGGGAAAGAAAATACGAAATTGGTGTATTTAGAACAATAGGAATTAGTAAACTAAAATTAACAATGCAATTTGTATTAGAATTACTTATTGTTTCAACAATGTCATTAATAATAGGAACAATAATAGGAACATTTTTAGCAAAGCCAGTAGGAAATATGTTATTAGCAAATGAAATTGAATCAAGTCAAAGCACTCAAGAAGAGATGTCAAACAATTTTGGTAAACCAGGTGGAATGGATATGCAATTTGATAGAGGTGGAAGAGTGCAAGCAATTCAGAATATGGAAGCTGTTGTTGATTTCACAGTAGTAATGCAATTATTAGGAATCGGATTATTATTAACATTAATTAGTAGTTTGGCTTCAATGATTAGTATTCAGCGTTTTTCACCATTAACTATTTTAAAAGAAAGATCATAAGTTGGTTGGGTTGAAAAATAATTACAATTTTGGCTGCTTCAAATTTCATTTAAAACGCGGTTACATATAACACATATGCGCCCTTGCCTTTTAAATAAAATTTTTATTGCCAAAATTTAATTCTTTTCCAACCTGGTGAGAGCTTATATAAAGAAGGGAGATAAAAAATGGGAATATTAAAATTAGAAAATGTATGTTATAGATATAAAGATGCGCCTAAAGATAGTTATGTATTTAAAAATATAAATTATGATTTCGAAGAAGGTAAAATGTATGCTATTAAAGGAAAAAGTGGAAGCGGAAAAACAACGTTATTGTCACTTATTACAGGCCTTGAAAATTGTACAGAAGGTCAAATATTGTATGATGGCAAAGAGTTAAAAAAGATGAATTTAGATACTTACAGAAATACAGATATAGGAATTGTATTTCAAAGCTATAACTTATTACCAAGACTAACAGCATTAGAAAACATAATTCTATCAATGGATATTAGCAAAGTAAATGTAAAAGATAAAAAACAAAAAGCTTTAGAATTAATGAAAAGTGTAGGGCTTTCAGAAGATAAAGCAAATAGAAAAATCTTAAAACTTTCTGGTGGAGAGCAACAACGTATTGCTATTGCAAGAAGTTTAGCATATAATCCTAAAATTATTATCGCAGATGAGCCAACAGGAAACTTGGATAAAGACACAGAAAATGAAATTTTAAAAATTTTTAAAAGATTGGCCAAAGATGAAAATAAATGTATTGTAATTGTTACACATTCTCAAAATGTTTGTGATAATGTAGATATAGTGTATGATTTGCAGAAAAAAAATAATACACTTGATAAAAGGAGCTGACTAGATTATAATCTATGTAGGTGATGAAAATGTATAAAACAATATTAGAAGAGAAATATAAAAAAATCCAAGAATTGTCAGAAAACATGAAAAAAGACCATATAAGTGAAAGTTCTGCACAATGTTCTTATTATACAATATTATCTTTTATACCATTTGTAATTTTGTTAATAACATTAATTCAATATACTGGAATAGAACCAAAAGCTTTATTTGATTTAATATCAAAAGTTATTCCATCAAGTATGAGCGAAATGGTATTAGGAATAGTTCAAGAAGTGTATTCAAAGTCAATAGGGACTATTTCAATTTCGATAATATTTACAATTATTTCGGCTGGAAAAGGTTTTTATGCATTAACTAGTGGATTACAGACAGTATATCAAACAAAGAGTAAAAAAATAACATCATATATTTTTTTAAGATTAAAAGTACTAGTTGAAACAATTCTATTTATTTTACTAATAGTAATAGGTTTAACTGTACTGGTATTTGGAAATGGATTTATTGATGTAATAAAAAAACATTTTGGAATATTCGAAAATTATAATTTTATTTCATCAATAATAGCTCAATGTGGAATCATATTAATTACATTTTTTATATTTTTAATGTTATATAAATATATGCCTAAGCATAAAGTATCATTTAAAAGTCAAGCATATGGTGCAATATTTGGAGCCATTACACTTAATATAATATCATTTATATTTTCAAGATATTTAACTATTTTTAAAGGTTTTTCTATAACATATGGAAGCTTAACAACATTAATGTTAGTAATGATGTGGACATATTCATGTTTTTATATAGTTTTCTTAGGAGCAGAATTGAATAAAATAAAAAAGTCTAGTAAGTAACTAGACCTTTTTATTTTATAATATGATATGCTACAATTGATGGCTCTAAGCATCAACTTTTTCAGTTTGTTTTTGTTTTTTTACTAAATCAACAATACATGTGATAATTAAAGTAATAAATGTAATTGCTACTAAAATACCTAAATATTGAGCTTTGAAATTTGTTGCAGTTGGTACTAATATTTCTCTAAATAATTTAATAGAGTATGTCATAGGCAAATATGATGTAATTGCTTGGAAACCTTTATCAATTGTTTCAATTGGGAAAGTTCCACCAGAAGCTGCTAATTGTAATACTAGAACAATTAGAGCTAAGAATTTACCGATATCTCCAAAGTTTCTTATTAAGAATTGGATGATACTTACAAAAGTAATTCCTACTAAAATACTTGCTGTGTAATATAAAGCTGTATTTTGAACATCATATCCTAATCCTAGTTTTAAAAGAAGTCCAACTATTAGTCCTTGTAAAGCACCAAGTCCAATATAAGCAATATTTTGTAATATTTTATTTTTGTAATCATGGTCAAATATGTTAAATCTATGTTTTTGGTCATAATATAAAACTACATAACTCATTAAAGCTCCAACCCATAAGCCGATACATAAAAATAAAGGTGTAAAGGCAATACCATAAGAATTTACTTCACCATAAGCTTCTGTTTTAAATTCTACAGGCTTAGCTCCAAAATCTTCAAATCCATTTAATGATTTTAATTGTTCTTTTGTGTTTTCTAAACCTTCATCTATAGTTGTTTTAAAGGTTTGAACACCAGAAACTAATTGATTACTTCCTTCATAAGCAGAAGAAGTTCCATTATTTAATGTTGTTAAAGCATTATCAATTGTTTTAGAACTTGAATTTAATGTAGATAATCCATTTGTTAAAGTACTACTTCCATCTGATAATTGGTTTGTACCACTTGCTAAAGTTGAAATTCCTTGATTAAGAGATACAGTTCCTTGTTTTACTTGTGTTAAAGCAGATTTTAAGCTTTGAATTCCAGATGTTATTTTTCCTAAATCTTGTGTACCAGCTGATAATTTTTGTGTTCCTTCATAAAGAGTTTGTGTTCCCATGTATAAGTTGTTAGTTCCATCAGTTAAAGTTTTTCCAGCATAAGTTAGCTTTTGAAAATTGTTTAAATTGGTTTCACTATCTTGACCCAATAAAGCAATTGCATTTGTTCCTAAAGCTTTTAATGTTGGGTCTGGACTTTGACTTAAAGCAGAAGCTTTTTCTAAAAATGCTTCTACATTAGCATTTAAATTTTCAACATTTTCAACATAAGCT
>CAKPKI010000030.1 GCA_934167135.1 uncultured Clostridia bacterium | reverse complement strand
GATTGATTACCATATTTTAAATATTTATCTGAATATGTATCTAAAATAACTTCTATATCACTTGAATATGAATATACATCATTATGATGTGTTACTAAAGATGCAATAAATTTTGAACTTGGTTTGCTATTTTTTAGTTCTTCATTTCCATTTAAATTATATACAAAATCTACACATTTTCTAAAATTATATTGCATATCTGATACATATCCATAACTATCTTCATATACTCTTTTCATTATTTTTGTTAATTCTTCTTCAGACTTATATGTATTTATTAATTCCTTATCTGGTACATATTCTCTTAATAATTCAAATCCATACAAATAGAAAAATGTATTATATGCTTTATCAAAGTTTGAAAAGTCTGCATTTAATAAATTTATCAAAAGTCTTCCAAATTGCTCAGCAAAAGGATAAAGAATAGTTGCAGGATGTTTTGGAGCAGAATTTTTTTTGCTTGGCTTTTTTTTATAAAAGTCTTTTTCTTGTATAATTACCCTTTTATAATTAGATAAATCATCATTAAAATCGGTTTTATACATATATAATGGTGTTGAATAATACTCCTCCTTAGAGTTTATATCAAACCATATATAAAATCCTTCATTAAAAGAATATTGAGGTAATTTTCGCATCTTTTTAATCCCCCTAAAAATAAAGTGTGAAATATTTCAAAATATTTTTATAAATATGTTGACAAATATAAAATATGATTATATAATCAATTTACAATTTTAAAAAGTTTTGACAAATCTCTCACAATATAGTTATACTATATTAAGTAAGTATTGTCAAGGAAAGGAGGTAAAAATATGCAGAAATTAGAAGAAATCGACATTAAACTATACTCAACAGATGATGTATGCAAATTATTGCATATTGGAAAACAAAAGTGCTTGCAATTATTTCATCAAGAAGATTTTCCAAGTATAAAAATAGGCAGAAAGTTTTGGATAAAAGCTGATTGCTTAAATGAATTTTTAAGTCATAAAAGAATTATGGTAGAATAAAAAAGAAAGAAGACTTAATCTAGCACATTAAATCTTCTAGTAAACAGGAAATACCCTGTTCGATATATTTGTAAAATAATTATACTACCAATTTAAAAATTGAGCAAGGTATTTCCTCAAAAAATTTAAGAAATGGAGGAAATATTATGAGTAATAAAGGTTATACAGTCGGAACATATATAATAAAAACAGAAAAAAAGAACTCCGAATTATCTATGTGTCCTATATGTAAGAAATGCAAAGATAGATCTGTTTGTCAAAATAGAAAAAACAAAAAATCAATGAATAATTGTGATAAATGTAGAAAATGTAAAAATGCTGATAAATGCGATAAGTTCTATATTAATGAACAACATAAAGCAACTTTAACAATAGGAAAAGATATAGAAACAGGAGAAGTAATTAGAAAGACATTTACTGCTAAAACACAAGAAGAAGCATTAGATAAAATGTATAAATATAAATTAGAAATGAAAAGGTCTGGTTGTTCTATTGAATTGAAAAGAACAGAAAAAACAATAGCAATTTTAGCAAAAGAAATTGAAGATTCAAAATATAGAATGGGAAAAACGAAAGCAAATGCTTACAATACTAATATGTCAACATTAGAAAGAATTAAAAAGCATAAATTTGCAAATATTCCAATAGAAAAAGTAACAAAAAAACAAATTGAAGAGTTTTTACAGGAAGAAAGAGTAAAGTCAAATTCTACTATAAAAAAAGATTATAGAATGCTTAAATATGTTTATGAATATGCAAATTATAAATTATATTTAGTAAAAAATTTATTTGAAGGCATTGATCGTATTGAAAAACCAAAAAGTTTAAAAGAAGATAAAGATGTAGTTGCTTTAACAATAACAGAACAAAATCAATTAGAAGACTATTTAGAAAGTCATTCATCAACTTATAAAAACATTATTCTTTTGTGTTTATATACAGGAATGAGAATTGGCGAAGTATTAGCATTAAATTACAATGAAGATATTGATTTAGATAATAAAATGATTAAAGTTACAAAGACTTTAACAAAAGATAGAAATAAAAATACTATTATTGGTCCAACTAAAACTAAAAGTGGAAAAAGAAATATAGAAATAAATGAACTTACAGAAGATATTATAATAGATTCATTAAATAACAAAATAGAAAACAAAAATAAAGTTCTATTTTGTCAAGCAAATAAAAAATTATATGTAGATAATACAATAAATTCGGCATTTAAGCGAATATGTAAAAATGCAGGAATAACAAAACCAGTAAATACCCATATGTTAAGACATACTTTTGCAACTAGATGTATTGAGGCAGGAGTAGACTTGCCCGTATTGCAAAAATTAATGGGACATGCCAATATTGAAACTACAATAAATACTTATGGCGATATTTACAATTATTATAAACAAAAAGAAACTCAAAAAGTAATAGATTATTTAAAGAGAGAAAGAGCATAAAAGAACATTTAAAATTAAACATTTGAATTTTAGATTAATACTAAAATAAGGGTTTTAAAAAAATGTTTTAAAATACCAAAAGTATCATAAAACATTGATAAATAAAGGACTTGGGGTAGTTTGAAAAAGCTACCGCCTCGACCATATTTTACCCTTTTTCAAGGGAATTTAAGAGATTTTATAAAAATTCAAAAATTATGAATTATGCTATTTTTCAAAGAAATTTGAGAATAGCATAATTTTTTTGAGTTCAGAAAAATTCTATAAAATTCGGTTATTTTCTTCAAGAAAAAGTTTCAAAAAAATTCTTATAATGTTTCAAGAAAGTTTCAAGGAAAAATATCAAGTAATTTTAAAGTTCTTCAAATAAACAGAAAGGAGAACTTTTTTATGGAATTTAAACCTTATAAAGATAATGAATATTTAGAAAATTCGTATTATAAAATACCACAAGAACTATTTGTAAGTTCTTTATATAAAGATAAACTAAATTCTGATAGTAAAATATTATATGCTTTTTTACTAGATAGATTATCTCTATCTCAAAAAAATCATTGGATAGATGATGAAAGA
Organism: uncultured Clostridia bacterium; assembly: GCA_934167135.1. Classification (GTDB taxonomy): domain Bacteria; phylum Bacillota; class Clostridia; order TANB77; family CAG-508; genus CAG-269. The sequence goes on along the minus strand of CAKPKI010000030.1, from coordinate 13,842 downwards.
AATATATATTTAATCTTTACAAGAGAAGAAGTACAAGAAAAATTAAATTTGTCTGATAAAACTGCTACAAAAGCATTTAAACAATTAAATAATGTAGGACTTGTTCAAGAGAAAAGACAAGGATTAGGAAAGCCTAATTTAATATATGTTGGAAAAATACAACATGAAGAAACGGAAAATCTACGTATCTTGATTCGTAAAAATTACGATTCTGTAAACGAAAATATTACGAATTTAGAATCGGAGAATTTACGAGGAATCAATACTAATAATATCAAAACTAATATAATCAATACTGATTCTATCAATCCTAATAGTGATGATGAGTTTTATTTAAAAGAAATAAAAGATAAATGCAAACTAGAGGACTTTTCACAAGAAGAAAAAACTATTTTAGAAGATGTTATTAATAGCTTGTATTATAAAGATACCTTAAAAGTAGGAAGTGTAACAGTTAATCACTATAAAATATTAGATAAATTAAAACTTATAGTAAAAGAAAATTTAATTCAATTATTAGATATATTGAAGAATATACATAATATACAAAATGCTAAAAATTATTTGATGATTTGTTTATATAATAATTTAGGAAATACAAATATTTTTATTCCAAAGAGAAAAGAAAATAAAGTTTCTTATAAATGAAGGGACTATGAAGATGGCTCGCTTGATTTTCTCTATACTAACTTTGCTTATGATAACGAAGCTGTAACTACATAAGCATAGCTATGATATGAAATTGCCAGCTCTACTTTATATGGGCAATTTCACTATAAATTATAATGACAAGTTCATTATAATTTATAGCCTAAAAATGTTAAAGCATTTTTAGGAAAGCCTCGCAGAGCACACGGATAAGTTTGAAAAACTTGTCTAGTGTGTTAGACAAATAAATTTGTTTCGAGCAAGAAAGGACTTCGGAGCAATGAGTTATGCTATAGTAAGGAATGAGAAATTAACAAGGAGCCAAGCTAATCGGAATATGTGTTCATAATGATAGAAAAGCAAAAAATCATTCAAATAAGGAAATAGATATTAGTAAATCACACTTGAATTATTACTTTAAGAAAAATGAATTAAGTTACACAAAAGCATTTGATAAAATGAAAGAAAAATATAATTTACAAGGACAAATTAGAAGTAATAGCATAATAATGTGTGAAATGGTATTTACATCAGATAAAGAATTTTTTGATACAATAGGAATGGAAGAAACAAAAAGATATTTTGAAGAAAGTTACAATTTTATTTGTAATTACAAAAATCTTGGAGAGAAAAATATAGTATCAGCAGTAGTTCATTTTGATGAAACAACTCCACACATGCATTTGATTTACATTCCAGTAATTCATACAAAAGATAAAAATGGAAAGAAAATTGATAAAGTATGTTGTAGAGACTTTTGGAAAGGCAGGGATAGTTATAAAAATTTACAAAATGCCTTTTACGAATATATAACAAGCAAAGGATTTGACTTGCAAAGAGGATTACCTGCTGAAGAAACAAAAAGAAAAAACGAAACCATACAAAATTACAAGCAAATAACTAATTTTAAAAATACTAAAAAGGTATTAGAAAATATAACTTTAGAATTACCAGAGACTCCCCAGATAAACAATATAAAAAAAGTAATGCTTAATAGAGATGAAAAGATATTTGAAAAAATCATAAAGCCAAAAGATGAATTAATTTTAAAACTTCACAAAGAAAATTTAGCTTTAAATAAAGAATTATCAAAACAAGTAAATACAGTAGATTTTGCAGAAAATTTCAAAGAAAATTATATAAATATGACTGAGAAAAATGTAAATTTAAGGCTATCGAATAGTTTATTGAAAGAAGAACTGGAACATAAAGAAAAAGAACTAGAATTGAAATTTGAAAGTAAAGCTTATGATATTGAAAATCAATATAAAAAAGAAATTAACAAATTAAAGCAAGAAAATAAGTACTTAAATAAGACAATAGATAAATTTAAAGCAACTTTAAAAAAATTTATCAAATGGCTTTGTCGTAAATTTTCATATCCATCTGAGGATGAACTTATACGAGATTTTGAGAAAGAAACATATACTAACTTTAATTTTGAGAAACAACTCGATACAAAGCAATTTAAGAAGAAAGATGATGATTTTGATATTGAATATTAGAAAGGATTTGATAAAAATGGAAAATAAAGAATTAAAATTATATGATATAGATTCAATAGAATTATATGAATTAATAGATAGTTCAATAATAAAATTAAAAAGAAATAATTTAGAATATAAAAATTTATATGAGCAATTTCACAAAATAATGAATATTTACCCAAACTTACAACTGATTTTAGAAGATGAAGAAACATTAGAATTAAACAAAGAAGAATGTAAAATGTTACAGAAATTGAATTCTTTATATATGCAAATGTGTGATTTCGAAGAAAGAGAAATATTCTTTTTGGGAGCTAGAGAAGCATATTATTACTTTAAAAATATAGGAATTATAAAATAACTATGAAAAGCGATAATAGAATTATTATTCATTATCGCTTTTTGCCATTTCATATTTAAAAAATTGTATAATTATTTAGTAATTTTGGGGACGTAATTGAGTTTATTAATGAGGTGTTATTTATTATTACCAATATGTTTATAACCACTCTTCTATTATTTCTTTTGTTATATTTAAATTTCCTCTACCTATACCAATCTCTATATCAGGTTTTATTTTACCATGATAATCACTTCCACCACTAATAAATAATCCGTTTCTTCTAGCATATTCTACTAAAATCTCTTTTTTATTGTCATTTACAGATGACGGATGATAACATTCTATTCCATCTAACTCTGCTTCTTTTCTTAAGTCTTCAATAAACTTAATAATGTTTTGAAACCTATATTCAAACGGATGTGCCAAAAATGCTTTTCCTCCTGCTTTATGAATAATATCAATTACTTCTTTGTATTGTGGTCTAAATTCTGCATAATTCATAAAATAATTACTTTCTGGATTCGATAATCCTTTTCTAAAAAATATATTAAATGATTCTGCAAACTCTCCTAATATTGTACGATTTTCAGGATATTTAATTATTTCTTCATAAATTGGATTTTCTACATATTCATATACTTTTGTTGGTTTTTTTATTCTTTTTTCATCATATACAAGTCCATTTTTATCACATATCTCTAATAATCTTCGATATAGTATATCTTGTTGTTTCTTCAATATCTCATCTGAATAATATTTTTCACACCATTCATTTATTATATCGGGTTTTATATTGTAAGCTAGCATTTCAATATTCTCGTTTTGAAACACTGCATGTAATTCTGAGCCTTTTATAATTTTACCACTAAATATTGTATTGTTTTTTAGTATTTCATCTTGATATTGTTTACATGTATCATGGTCTGTTAATGAAATATATTCTATATGTTTTTCTTCACACATTTTTAGTATTTCTTCTACTGTTTTGTCTCCATCTGAATACAATGTATGTATATGTAAATCAATCATTGAATTTTCCCCTTTTTCTTTTATATTTTCTAAAATAATACACAAAAAAAAGAAAAAAGTCAATGACACGAACTTAACATTTATACTTAATTTATTCAATATAAAAGACTACTGACAAATATTGCCAATAGTCTCATCTCGGTATTTACCTTGATTTTTAAAGCATGTTTGTAAGGATCAATGAAATTTTTATTTAAACCACCTTTGAATTAATTCTTTCTTATCCATATTAACAAATATGTTTTTATTTGCCTGAATTTCTTCAAACAGTTTAGAACAAACCTCGTTTGCAAAATTGAATTCTTCCCTTGTTATTTTTCCAGTATTTAATGCTTTCAACAATTCATCTTCATCAACAATCACTGTAAAATTATTATCTGCTGGACAGTGGATAATATCTAAATACAAATCATCATAATATGGTATATTTTCTTCAACACCATTTCCACGACTTATATCAAAATAATATCCTAATACCTCTGCGTTTCTATCAAGAAATACTCTAACATTGTAAAACTGTTCCAATGGTGTAAACTCTACTATATAGTATCCATTGTCAATGTATACAACACTTTGTCCTGAAATATCAACACTAAAAGGTTGATCAATTTCATTTATTTTTTTAATGCTTAGATAGTAATTTTCTGATTTTTGCTTTTGCATAACAAAATCCCAATCAGAAACGCCACGCAAATATGTTTTGCTTGTAAATTTCTTTCTCATTTTTGTACATCGTCCTTTCATTATTTCACATAAGTATTAGATTTTTAATAAAATCCTAATACTTTGTTCAGAGAAACAGAGGTCTTGTCTGATCTCAGTCTCATTAACTTTTCTTGAGATTTTTGCAACAAAGCTTCCATCGCTTCATTCTTTACAATTTCATAGAAATGTCTCTTGAAATTGGTTTGAATTTCACCAGACGGTGTCATGCTATATTTAAGATGAGAAGGATTCAGAGACTTATTCGTCAAACGAATTCCAACACCTTCAAATGCTAACATGACCTTATTGCTTACACAATAAACCTCATCATCAGGAAGTTCCATAAACATATTATTTCTTCTCCCAAAAGTATCTTATACCTTTTAAAGATAAAGTTGATAGGGCAAAACCAATTACTGGTACTAATGAACTTAAAAATATATTATCTGTATTTTTTATAATATAAGAATATATGATTACTACTATATAAGTTAGAATCATAATACATATTTTCCTAGTCCAACTCGTTTCCCACTTTTTATCTAATTCAACTCGTTTGTTTCTTTCCTTAATTTGTTCAATCTCTGTTTCTAAATTATTACTCTCCATTAAAGCTTACTCCTTCCATTTTTTTATTATTTTTCGCATTAATAATATTTTTATATTTAGTAATGTTTTGAGATAGTTCCTCAATTACTGATTGTTCATAATTAGTAACATTATTAATATCTAATATATCTTTTCTCTCATCTCCTGAAAGATAGTACCATTTTTTAGCTATCTCTGATATTTCCACCTTTCTTTTTTGTTCTTTTTCAGTAAGTTTTATTTTATTTCCAAAGTAATTATAAAAATCTAAAAATATTGTTTCCACTTCATCTTCTGTAACTTCATATATTTTTAATAATTCTTCCTTCTCTGCTCCTTCAAAAACATTTGCTTTAAATGCTTCTGCTATTTCATAAAGTAATAATTTTCTTTGTAAATTTTCAACTTCATCATAACTCTTTATTATACACTCTTCTTCCTGATCAGTTACATAAAATGTACTCTTGAAAGCATCATATTCATCTTTCATATTTTCATCAGTTAATACACTATATAATTCGTGCATCCAATCATAATCCACATTTGCTTCTTTAGAGTTTCTTCTTAATACATATTCTTCCAATGCATCATTTAAAGATATATTTTCTTTTCTCATATACGAAACTACTCTTTGACTATTGACATTATTGTTTAATAATAAATGTTTTAATAATAATCCATATTTTTCATATATCCAACTTGATGGAATTTCTTGTCCATTTTCTTTATAATGTTTAATTGCCTCTTCTATTGTTTTTCCATATGTATTAATTGAATAATATATACACGAAAAATTCAGTCCATTTTCAATACAATATTCAAGTAACGATTGTCCATTTGGTAATAATAACTTTTTATTTGACATTGGACTTTTTCTTGCTTTTTTAGTTTTTGACTTTTTTATGTCCTCAATTTTCATTCCAGAATTCAACATATTTAACAATTCAGATTCTTTTATTCCTAAAACAATTGATAAATCTGACAAACTTAATTCTGTATTTCTGATTGTTACTTTTTGATTTCTACTCCTCTGGATTTTTGCCATATAAACTGCTTTATCAATATTACCATATTTTTTGTAATATCTATCCAATGTAGTTTCTGCTACTCCTTCATCTTTAGCTATTGTTCTTAAAAACTTCAATTCACCTTTATATTCGATTCTACCACTTTCATATTCATCCTTTTTCTGGTAATATTGTTTTATTGCCTCATAGATATCTCCTGTTTGTTCATAATATTTTTTTAATGAAGTTTTACTTAGACCGCGCTTTTCTTGATATTTCTGTTATAGTTAGTCTTTCTCCATTATATTCAATTTTGGATTCTTCTAATTTTCTTCTTAATTCTTTGCATTCATTTACAGCTAAATAAATATCTTCATATTTATCATAATATTTTTTTAATGTGTCTCCTTTTATTCCTTCTCTTTGAGCAATAGCATTAATTGTCAGCATTTCTCCATTATATTCATATTTATTAACTTTACATCTTTTTATTGCTTTATAAATATCTCCTGTTTGTTCATAATATTTTTTTAATGTTTTAGCATCTTTTATTCTCTCTTTTTTCGCTATTGTTTGTATTGCTAATGATTCTCCATTATATTCAATTAAACGTTCATTTTTCTCTTCTATTATTTTTCTACAAATTTTTTCTGCTTCATAAATATCTTGAAATTTATCAAAATGCTTTTGTAGAGTATCTCTACTGACACCTATTTTTAATGCAATAGCTCTCATAGATAGCATTTCACCATAGAATTCAATTTTATCATTTAACATATTGAACCCTCCTTAAATTTAAATTATTCCATTATAATTATATCATAATTAGACACTTTTTTCAAATAGCTCCTTTTTTTGTCACAAAAAAAGTACCTCACCTCCCGTAAGATACTTTTTATTAACTAACTGCAAATTATTGCAGTTTACAATTAGACAAGAATTCATTGAAAAAAGCCTCCTTTCCATTAATTCCAAAAACATCATAATGTGAAATCTCATGTCGAATTGCATTTTCTACAAATTCGTCATATGGAATACACATATGTTTGTCAACAGTTCCTGCTTTTATATCCATAACTGGATCAGCAATAAGTTTATCTCCTTTCTCATCAAAGTAAAGCACACTACAATGATTTCCACCATCTTCTTCAGGTGTTATTGTAAAATAGCATTTAATTCCTGCTTCGTGTAATAAAGAAACAAGATACATGCTATAATGCAAACAACATCCAACATGATTGGCTTCAACATATGTTCTTTCAGTTTCTGGCATTTGGTTTGCCTTGATACCTGAATATATAATGCTCATTGTATGTTCACCTGCCTTAGATAAATCATATCTGTTACCAACTACTACCTTTTCATACTGTTTTCTAATATTACTCATAAGATAATTCCTCCATGTATATTTATAGTTGATGTTTTTCGTTACTGCTAACGGAATAAAGCTTTCTCCTCCTTTCTAATTATTAGCACTTATTTTTCCAATAATAATTGGATTTTGTTTTTTGAAAGAAAAGCCATCAAGACTTTCTTGTGTAATTTTGTAGCCTTCTTCTTCAAAGTATTCTACTGCATCAGCAGTTACAATGTAAAAAGTTTTATAATTCTTAATTACAGACCCTTCTGCTTTGAAAAAATAATCTTTATCCATTGTAAATACGCTTTGCTCTTTGAAGTTTTTCAGTTTTTTGGTCTGCGTACATAGTTTTTCCAAACGTTTTCCTCCTTTACTTGCATAAACCATGTCGCTACCAGTATTGATCCAAAAAGCTTTTTTCTTTTCAGGAAAATTGCATATCGCAGTAATTGACATACAAGCCTTTTGAGTATCAATCAATTTAGATTTTTCTGCCTCCCAAGCCTCTGATAATGGTCTTTTTAAAGATTCATATCTAAATTCTGAATCCTGAGTAATCCAGTTTATACGATTGTATCTTCGAGTCCATACATCATATAAGCTTGAAAGCATCTCATTTGCAATTTTCTCCATTTCTGGTGTCATTGAAATGTTGGATTTAACAAACCCAATGAATTGCATATATTCATTTTCCATCTTTAAACAAACTACTTTGTCATTTTCTCCTGTTGCCATAATTGTTGTATTCATCATAATGTTTTCTCCTTTAATTATATTATTTTAGTTTATTTATGGGTTACAACACTACACTTGCCTTTCTTCAAGTGCTTATTCTAAGTTTATGTTAACATTTATATTTTAGCATAAAATATGATTAAAGTCAAGTTTTTATGTAAAATTCAGTAGTGACGAATAAAAATTTTTTTCTTAGAAAATTAAGTTTTTTAAAGTTTATTTTTTAGGTATTCTTCGCAATACAGTATTATCAATACTTTCAAAGCTGTATATTTTTCATAAAAAGCCCACAAAGTCCCTATATAGCTATCTATCAAAATTTGACATTTTTAATGTTCTTTTGTATTTATTAATATATCATTAATGATTTATTGAAGCGTATTTGTATCTTCGTTTGAATAAGTTCTATGTTTATTTAAGTTTCGGTTAAATGGGCATAAAACTTTCTTCGATATACTTTTACGCTTCCATATTTTTTTCTGAAATCTCCACATATATTTGAATGTTCTATTATTTGTAATATTAAATGTGTTATCTGTATGATTGTATATATTACTTTAATTGCTTTTATATTTTTTTAATATACATGTTCTAAATCTATTCCACTTGTTACTTTTTGCTCTTTAAATCCTTGATTTTCTATATAGTCTCTTAATCGGGCACAATATATTATTTTATATAAATTTTTCCTTGTTGTTTCTCGATTTGTAATCCACATCCATATACTATATTTTTCTGTTTTCTTGTTTTTTATGATTTGTCTTATTACATTTATTTTCTTTCTTCTAAATCTTGGTATTAGCCTTTTGGCTGCATTTAATTCACAGTCTTGTTTTATTTCTTCTATGCTCTTTTTTCCTATTTCTTTCTCTGTTTCATTTCTTCTATCTTCATTTATTATCATCTCACTCATCATAGATATCGCCATATCATTTGCTACTAGTTCCATTTCTAACATTGCTAAATACCATGTTTTTCTATTTTTGAAAATACATCCGTATATATTTCTGCATCTGGAACTTTCTTTATTTTTTCTTTTACTATCTTACTAATATTTTCTAAATATTTTGTATCTTTATATGCTGTTTCTGTAAATCTCTGTGATTTTCCTTCGCTTAAAAACATTAACATTTCTGATATTATTAAATATTTCATTGAATAGCAATATTTTTTTCTTGGGTCTTTTATTTCATCTATATACTTTAGTATTTCAGGTACATAGTGAAATAGAGTTTTCGCAAATACTTCTGTTGTATTTTGGGTTGAAATTTTTTTCATACATACCACCATCCTTCGTATACTTATTTGTCTATATTTTATCATATTTGTGCGAAAAAATATTTTTTCAACAAAAAAAGCATAGCTTTTTTTGCTTATTTTGCTATGCCTTTAAATCTATTTATTTTTCATTCGTTACTACTGCTTAAATTTAACAAGAAGGGAAAGCGAAAAATGAATAAAGTAAAAGGAATTACTGTAGGAACTTATTTAACAAAAACAATCAGAAATTCAAAAGATAAAAGTTTATCTAGCAAAGAAATTTGTAATCACTGTAAAATGAAAGATAAATGTAAATATAGACAAATAACAAAATTTGAAAATGGAAAAGTGATTGATAACAATGTAGAATGTGATTCTTTCTATTTTTCTATAACACCAAAGGCAATAGTAACAACAGGAATGGATACAATTACAGGAAAAAGAACAACTAAAACATTTGTAGGTAAGAATGAAAAAGAAGCATTTAATAAGGCATTGTCATTTCAAATTGAAATAGAAGAAAATCAGATACAATAAAGAAACTAGCTAAAGAGAAATTTACCAATAAGTCTATTTCCAAAGTTACAAGAGATGAAGTTGTTAAATATTTAGAGAGTTTGAAAAATTATTCTAAAAGCACTATAAAACAAAACTATGAGTTATTATGTATGGCATTTGGACAAGCAAAATATGAAAATATCATAACAGATAATTTTATGGAAGGCTATAATAGAGTTGAAAAGCCAAAAAGTGAATATAAAAGTCATCATAGAGTTTCACTAACAGTTGATGAACAAAAGAAATTTGTAAGTTCATTATATAAAGATAAACTAAATTCAGATAGTAAAATATTTTTATTAGATAGACTTACTCTATCACAAAAGAATCATTGGATAGATGCAGATAAAAATATCTATCTAATTTTCACAAGACAAGAAGTACAAGATAAATTAGGACTTTCAGAAAAGACAGTTACAAAAGCATTTAAACAATTAGTAGATGTTAATTTAATTGCAGAGAAAAGACAAGGTTTAGGAAAAACAAACTTGATATATGTTGGTAAAATTCAATATGAAGAAAAAGAAAATACTACAGATACGGAAAATTTACAGTTGCAGAACAGTAATTTTTACGGTTCTAAAATAGTAGAAAATACTTTTCAAGAACAGGAAAATCTACACACAATCAATACTAATAATATCAAAACTTATATTATCAATACAGAGTCTATCAATCCTAAAAGTGAAAATGAAACAGAATTACAAAAGTTGAAAAATAAATGTAGATCAGATGAATTTGCTGATGAAGATAAAATTATATTAGAAGATGCTATAGATAGTTTATATTATAAAGATACAATGAAAGTTGAAAGTGTAACAGTTAATCACTATAAGATACTAGATTGCAAAATAATTATTACGAGTATATTACTTCAAAAGGCTTTGAATTAGAAAGAGGATTACCTTCTGAAGAAACAGGAAGAAAGCATGAAACAATACAAGCTTTTAAGCAAATAACCAATTTTGAAAATACTAAAAAAGTATTAGAAAATATAACAGTAGAATTACCAAAAGTTCCAGAAATAAGTGATATAAAAAAGATAATGCTTAATAGAGATGAGAAGATTGTAGAAAAGATTATTAAGCCAAAAGATGAGTTAATTTTAAAACTTCACAAAGAAAATTTGGCATTAAATAAAGAATTATCAAAACAAGCAAATTTAGTTGATATAGCCTCAAAACTTGAAAAGGAACAAGTACAAATGCTAGAAAATAATATTAATTTAAAATATAAATGCAGAAATTTAGAGGAAAAACTAGAAGATAAAGAAAATGAATTTGAAATTAGATTAAAAAGTAAAATAAATGAAATTGAGGATAAATATAAAAAAGAGATTAAGAATTTAAGAAGAAGGAAAAATCATTTGATAAAGAATTGTAAAAACTCTCAAAACTAAAATTTAGTTTTGAGAGTTTTTCTCTATATTTGTTTATCTTGATTTATTTGATTTTTTATCATTTGTATAAAATCGTCAATATTCATGTTATTTTGTTCTGGGCTACCTAATTTTCTGAAAGTTACTGAATTATTTTCCATTTCCTTATTGCCTATTACTACAGTATATGGATTTTTCATATCATTACTTACTTTAATCTTTTTATTTAAAGTCTCACCACTAGAATCTATTTCCACTCTGATATCTTCATCTATTAATCTATTCATCAATTTTTTGCAAAATTCAATATGAGCTTCATTATTTATAGGAACAATATTAACTTGTACTGGAGAAAGCCATATTGGTAATACTCCTTTGAACTGTTCAAGTAATAGAACTAAAAATCTTTCATAAGAACCCAATATTGCTCTATGAATCATTACAGGAACTTGTTTTTCTCCTTTTTCGTCAATATAAAATAGTCCAAATCTTTTAGGAGTAGCAAAATCAAGTTGTATTGTAGGAATTTGTATTTTTCTACCCAAAGCATCTTTAAACATAAAATCAATTTTTGGTCCGTATAATGCTGCTTCTCCTTCGCAAACTTTTGCATCTAAGTTTAATTCATTACAAATATCTTTAAGTATATTTTCACTTAACAGCCAATCCTCATTACTTCCAATATATTTTTCAGGATGTTTACTATCTCTTAATGATAATGAAACCCAATAATTATTCCATAATCCCATTTTTGAATAGAAATCTCTAATTATATTATACATATTTATAATTTCATCTTTTACTTGATCTATTCTACAAAATGAGTGTCCATCCTCAACAGTAATAGCATATACTCTGGATAATCCACCTACAGAACCTTGTAATTCAGCTCTATATTGTTTATCTGATTCCATATATCTAATAGGCAAATCTTTATAACTACGAATTTTTGAACTATATATTTGTGTATGATGTGGACATTGTACAGGTTTTAGTACAAATTCATGTCCTTTAGGAGAGCTAACTCTAAATAATTCATCATTAAATTTTGGGGCATGTCCAGAAGTTTCAAATAAACTTATATTTGCAAGAGAAGGACAGCTTACTTTTTGAAAACCGTATTTCCTACATATTTTTTCAATTTGTTTTTGTAATTCATCTTTTACAATTGTTCCTCTAGGAGTGTATAATGGCAAACCTGCTCCTAGAAAATCTGAAAAACAAAATAAATCTAAATCTTTTCCAATTTTTCTATGATTTCTTTCTTTAGCATCTTCCAGAAAATTCTCATATTCTTTTAATTCTTTCTTTGATGAAAATACTTTTCCTGATATACGATTAATCATTTCATTTTCAATGTTTCCATCAACATATACTCCACTTACTCTAATTAACTTGATAAATATATTACTTTCTTTTTGTAGTTCTTTTTCCAATTCTACTAAATCATTTTCTCCAATATTTTCGTTTATTTTAAAATCATAATGAAATTCATTTTCATCAGCAGCTATTTTTTCCAATTCTGGATCTCCATATTTTTTAATTATAACATTTTTGAGCAATCTTGCTCCTTCTTCATTTAACATTTTTATTCCTTCTTTCTATAATTTATTTTAATAGAGGGATTCTAAATTTTTTATATTAATATTTATTTTTATGCTGGTATTAGTTTTGGTATCGGTATCAGTATCATTTTCCGTCTTGGTCATATCTATCATCTCCTTTTTATTTTAACAAAAATACGAGTCCTATTACAACTTTTGGATTGTAATAGGACTCGTAACTTAAACTCTATATTTTAAGATACACTAAAACAACCAATTACTATATATAATTGATTTCATATTTGTTAATTCGGTTGTGGTTTTTAATTGTTTGTTTAACATATCTATTTATCTCCCTCTATTTAATATAGTTCTATTTTATCATATTTTTCCTAGAATGTAAATACAAAGTCATAAGGAAATAAATTTACATAATTTTATAAAATATGAAATTTTTCATTTATAAATTTATTTACCTCAATTGATATTGCAGTTCATTGGCTATTGAATTATCGCTTTCGTGTATTGTAAATGATACGGCATATAATTCAGAACTACCATTTACAAAACCGAAATTTCCACTTTCATCTATAAATATGTTAAGTCTTTTTATTGTTATCACCTACTTTTCTTTCATCTAAAAATTTACAAATAGGAAACTCACTAAAAAACTTCTTTTCTTCATCATTTAACGAATTTAGTTGTAAATTTGCTTCCTCAAAATTACCAATAAGTATATTACAAGAAATTTTAAAATTAAAGATATTTTTAATGACCATTGGTATTCTTTTTTAGAATATAACCCGAATTTGAATATTAGACCTGTTGTACATGAGGAAGTTGAAAAGATTATGGGCTGTGTTTGAGGCTGCTGAAAAAGTATCCTCCTTTACTTAATCTTCTTTTTGATTCTGTTTCTTCTACCATTCTTTCTTAGTTTTATGAACAAAATCATAAAGAATCTTTTACTCCTGGTTTTATCTCCACCTTGCACACTTTTGGGCGTGATTTAAAATGGAACCCTCATATTCATGTTCTTATCACTGAAGGTGCCTCTGGCAATTTTACTCCTTGGAAAAAGTTTGAAGTTTTTCCTTACATTATGCTTCGTAACCGTTTTCAAACAACTTTACTTTCTTTACTTGAAAAACATTTATGATTAAATTCCACAAAAGTAGCCATCATATTTATGATGGCTAC
>CAKPKI010000029.1 GCA_934167135.1 uncultured Clostridia bacterium | reverse complement strand
CATTTACACCAATAGAGCCGATAATTGGAGATACAGCTCAGTATAGAAATGAAAATGGTGGTAATATTGAACTGAATATTGCAGCTGGAAAAGTAACAGATGAGTATGGAAATAAAAGTAAGCAACAAAATCTGGATATAGGTGATATAGACATGACAGGTCCAGAAGTATTCTATGTAAAGAAAATAACAAATAACGAACAAAGAACAGAAAGATTAGTGTTTAATATAACAGATAAAAACTATGATGACTCAAAGATAGTAACAGCAGATGAAATAAGTGTGTTTATAGATGATTTGCAAGTTGACGACAAAATAACAAAACGATTAGGAACATTGACTGATGCAAATGATTTACAAATAAAACCAATTAAAACTGTAATAAATGGAAATGTTGTAACAGTAGGACATCAATATATATTAGAATTAAGTGGATTTGAAGAAAATGATAACAAATTTTTAGAATCTGGAAGAAAATATAGAGAATATAGTGGTGGATTAAAAGTTGTAATAGACCCAAATGCAGCAAATGATAAAAGAGGAAATAATATAAATGATAAAAGATCAACTATAAATGATTTTACAGATTTAATAAATCCAAAAGTAAATTATATATATGCAACATCAGACATAAATAAAGAAGACAAAACATTTACAATGACATTTGATATAATAGATAAATATTATGATGCTACAAAATCAACAAAATTAAAAAGTTCTGACTTAACAGTAAATATTGATGGCAAATCACCAGGTAATGATATAAGTGTAGCACTTTCAGAACCAACGAATATTGAAGCAAATATAAAATATACGGAAAATGGAGAGCTAAAACAAGGCAATAAAGTAATAGGTGAAAGATATGTATTAACAATATCAAATTTAGAAAAACTTCAAATAAAAAATGGAGATAAATACTTAGACTATAGTGGTGCAATCACAGTAGGAATTCCACAATTAAAAACTAAAGATACTTTAGAGAACTCAAATGTTGCAACAACAATAACATCAGGAATAAACCTTCCAGGAGGAAGTGTGTCAGATGAAAAGATAGTTGATGTTGTAGATCCATACATTGAAAAAATAAGTTCAACAGCAGATAGAAAAAATAAAACTGCAACAGTACAATTCCAAGTAACTGATAAATATTGGAATAAGAGTGAAATAACAAAAGACAAAATAAAAGTTTTAGTTGACGGAAATGAAGTTACAACAGGAATTAGTAGAGGAGAATTAACAAGTGAGCCATTAAAAGAATCAAGAACAGTAAATGGAGAAACTAAACAAGTACAATATGGAATAAAATATACATGGTCAATTTCAGGTTATAATTCAAATGCTAAGCAATTAAAAATTAGAATTCCACAAGGAGAAGTAACAGATCAATATGAAAATAAAAATAAGCAGACAGATATAACAATATATGGGGTATTAAAGAATACAGATACTGAAACAGAAGCAACAAGTGGATTTTTAGGAAATACAAAAATTCAAAGACAAAACATTTATAATGTTACATTTGAAAAAGTGATTCCAAGTTCAATATATAATCATTCAACAGGTAAAATTACAGATACAACAAGGGCATGGGATGTATCATTATTGGGAGATGAATCAATAGTAGCATGGTATGTAGATAGTGAAATAAGAAATGGAACTTACAAAATTCATATAGCAAACAATGGAGCCAAAAAAGACGGAGAAGATTTAAGTAACAGTGAAATATTTGCTAATGAAAATTCAACATATTTGTTTAATTATATAGGATATTCAACAAAGTGCACAACTGAAGAGGTTATTACTAATCTAAATCTATTAAATACAGTAGGTGTAACAAATATGAAAGGTATGTTCCAAGCAACAGGATATAATGCAATGAAAACATTAGACTTGAGTGGATTAGAAACAAGTAGTGTAGAAAACATGGAAGATATGTTAAAAAATACTGGTTATAAAAATATGACAAGTCTAACATTAGGTGGAGAATTTAATACAACAGAAGTAACTAATATGAGTAGTATGTTTGCAAATACAGGATATACTAAGATGGAAAAATTAGAATTAAAAGATAATTTTGATACAAGTAAAGTAACAAACATGTCTAATATGTTTGCTTCAACAGGTCATGAAGCAATGAAAAGTATAGATTTAGGAAATAAATTTAACACAGAACTTGTAGAAAACATGTCTAGCATGTTTGAAGAAACTGGATATAAATTGATGACTAATCTAGATTTAGGTTGTAAATTCTATGTAGCTAATGTTACAAATATGAGTAAGATGTTTAAGAAAACAGGAGCTATATCAATGACATTATTAGATTTAGGACCAATATTTACAAGAATAGCAAATACAAATAATGAAATGTTTACAGAAACAGGAAAAAATGGAAATTCAGTAATATATGCAACAGAATCAATATTCCAAAAAACAAAAGCATTTAAGTTAAGTACAAGTTCAACAACAACAATTGCATATACAAGAGGAACAATAAATGCAAGATATAAAACTGAATGGATAAAGGAAAAGACTGAAATAAATAAAGAAAATGAAAGCATAAAAATAACTTTAAGAGGAACTACTAATAGTGAAGTACCAAAAAGTAAATATTCTAGTAATGTAACAAGTTCATTATCAAAAGACAAAATAAAAGTTTTTGTAGAAGGAAATGATATAACTGACAGAGTAATAACTGAACAAAGTATAGGAAATGCAAGTAAAGATACTGAGTCTAATGACATATTACAAACGATAACATTATCTAATTTTGAAGAAGAACAAAGAAAAATAGGACATCTTTATAAAGACTGGAGTGGTAGTATAAAATTAGAAATAGAGCAAGGAGTATTAAAAGATGAGTATGGAAATGCTAATACAAGTGTTGATTCAAATGGAAATAGAATTAATGAAGCATTAGAAGATGAAAACTCAGATGAAATAAGAAAAAATACAACAAATGCAATGTTTACTGATTTTGTAAAACCAGAAGTCACATATAAATCTTCAGATTATACAATTGTTCGAGGAGAAGGAGAAAATATAGACAAAGAAAGAGTAGATGTAACATTTGATGTTGTAGACAAGTACTTTGGAAAATTAAATATTCCAAAATTATCTAATAGTGAATATGACACAAGTGGTATAACAGTAAGAATAGATGATTATGATCAAACAGAATTGAATAAGGCAATAACAAAGAAAATAAGTTATGTAGAAGATGTAAAAGATCCAAATACTAATGCAAAAATAGGTGAAAAATATAAACTAACAATTACAAACTTAGATACAACAAAAGATGGTTATATGTATAGTGGATATATGTCAATATCATTCAAAAAAGGTATAATACAAGACGAATCGGGAAATGAAAGTAGAGAAACAACAATAACAATAGGAAAAGACGAACCAAATGGAAGTGGCAATGGAGAAATTATAGATGTTGTAGATCCTGTGTGGTTTGTAAAAGATACTAATATAGATGAAGGACTTATAAAGTTAAGAGTAAAAGACAAATATTTAACACAAAATACAGGAAAGACCAGTTTAGATTTGACTAAAGATCAAATATTAGTAGAGGTAAATGGAGATACTTCAACAGCAATCGTAAAAACACTAGAAGGACCAACTGTAGTAAAAGAAAATGAAGAATATGAATATCAATTAACACTATCTAATCTAGCACCTATAGATGGAGGATATACTACATTTACACCAACTGAACCAATAATTGGAGATACTGCTAAATATAGAAATGAAAATGGTGGTAATATAAAATTGATAGTTCAAGCAGGTGTAGCAACAGATCAATATGGAAACACATCAAAAAAACAAAGTTTACCAATAGGTGATTTTGATATAGTAGGACCAGAAGTTTTTTATGTTAAAAAAATAAGTGATATAGAACACAATAAAGAGACACTAATATTTAATGTAACAGATAAAAACTATGATGAGACAAAATTGATAACAACAGACGAATTAAGTTTATTTATAGATGGAATACAAGTTGATGATAAAATAAGCAAAAAATTAGGAACATTAGATACAGTTGATGATTTACAAATTAAGCCAATAAAAACTGTAATTAATGGAAAAACTAAAGTTGTAGGACATCAATACAAATTAGAGTTAAGTGGAATAATAGAAGATAATACAAAATTCCTAAGTTCAGGAAGAAAATATAGAGAATATAGTGGAAATCTAAAAGTGGTAATAAATCCAACTGCATCAAGAGATAATAGAGGAAATGACATAAATGAAGAAAAGAAAACAATAGAAAATTTTACAGATTTAATAAAACCAGAAGTAAGATATGTATATGCAGATTCAGATATAAGCAAAGAAAATAAAACATTCACAATGACTTTTGATATTATAGACAAATATTATAAAAATACTAATAAAGCATTAACAAAAAGTGATTTAAAAGTTACCATTGGAAATAACTCTAATGATTCGAACTCAAAAATAATAGATGATGAAGACAAAACTTTAATGGTTTCAGACTATTATGATGAGGTTAATGGAACAAGGAAAGTTATAGGTAAACATTATGTTTTAACAATATCAAATCTACAAAAAACACAAATAAAAAATGGTGATAAATATTTGGATTATAGTGGTGTAATAAGTGTTATAATTCCAGAAAATGTAATTGAAGATACAACAGGTAATCAAAATAATTTAACAACAATAACATCAGGAATAAATATTCCAGAAGGAAGTGCATCAGATGAAAAGATAGTTGATGTTGTAGATCCATTTATAGAGAAAATAGACTCTTTAACAAATATATCAGATAAATCAGCAACACTTGATTTTAGAGTATCTGACAAATATTTTGATACAAGTACATTAACAACAAATGATATGGAAGTATATATAGATGGAACTAGAATAACATCAGGAGTAAAACTAGAAAAGACATCAACAGAAACAGAAAAGAGAACAGGGGAAGAAACAGTTACAATTGGAATTAATTATAAGCTAACAATTACTGGATTTGAATCAAATATTAACCAGATAAAAGTAAAAATACCAAAAGATAAAGTTAAAGACAAATACAACAACTTTAATAAAGAAAAAGAATTTATACTTTATAATGTATTAAAAAGTGCAGAATCAGAAGCTGATCCAACAAGTGGATTCTTAGGAAATACAACAATACAAAGACAAAACATTTATAATGTAACATTTGAAAAAACAATATCTACATCAGTATATGATTATTCAACAAAGCAAATTATAGATACAACAAGAGCATGGGATGTATCAGCACAAGGAGACCAATCAATAATTGCGTGGTATGTAGATAGTGAAAAGAAAAATGGAGCATATAAAGTTCATATAGCAAATAATCAAACAGTAAAAGAAAACTTAAATTATGATATAGACAGTAGCGAAATATATGCAAACCAAAATTCAACACAGTTATTTACATATATAGGATATTCTAGCAAATGTACAGAAACAGAAGTAATAACAAATTTAAGTAGACTAAATGTTTCAAATGTAACAAATATGTATAGAATGTTTAGAGGAACAGGATACAATGCAATGACAACATTAGAATTAGGAAATAATTTTGATACAAGTAATGTAACAAATATGAGTGCAATGTTTGAAGCAACAGGATATAAAGCAATGACATCATTAAACTTAGGAAGTAGCTTTAATACAAGTAAAGTAGAAAATATGAGTGCAATGTTTAAACAAACAGGATATACAAAAATGACAGCATTAAGTTTAGGAAGCCAAGATGAAACAAGTAAATTCAATACTAGTACAGTAACAAACATGTCTAGTATGTTTGAGTCAACAGGACATGAAAAATTGCAGAACTTAAAATTAGGAGGCAATTTCAATACAAGTAATGTAACAGACATGAGTGCAATGTTTAAAGAAACAGGAAGCAACTTGATGACATCATTAGAAATGGGAAGCAAATTTAATACAATTAATGTAACAAACATGGCAGAAATGTTTAGTGGAATGAAAAAGCTAACTACTCTAAATTTAAGTAGCAATTTTAACACAACTAAAGTAAAATACATGAATGGAATGTTCCAAGCAGTAGGAAGCACGGCAGAAACTGTAAGTAGTATAAATCTAGGAAGTAACTTTGATACAAAGAATGTATTAAATATGAGCAATATGTTTGCTAATACAGGATCAACAGCAATGACAACACTAGATTTAGGAGATAAGTTCTATACAACAAATGTAACAAATATGGATAATATGTTTAATGGAACAGGTTCAGGTGCAATGACATTATTAGATTTAGGACCAGCATTTACAAAAATAGCAGATACACATAATAATATGTTCACAAACACAGGAAAATCAGGAAGTGCGGTAATATATGCAACAGAATCAATATTCCAAACAACAAAAGCATTTAAGTTAAGTACAAGTTCAACAACAACAATTGCATACACAAGAGGAACAATAAATGCAAGATATAGAACAGAATGGGTAAGAAAAGCCGAATCAACAAAAGTAAATATAGACCCAAATGATAGTAAAAATAGTAATATAACAATTACATTAACAGGAAGAACAAACCAAGAAGCAGGAACAACATATGTAAGTAATTTAACAAGTACATTGACAGTAGACCAAATAACATTAAAACTAGATGGAAAGACAGATACAGAAAATGAAGAATTCAATAGGACAGTAAAAAAGGAAATAATAAGTACAACAAGTGTAGATAACAGCATAACAAAAGCAAAAGATGTAGAAGTAGTATTGAAGATATCAAATTTAGTAAACACAAGAAAAGACGGAAAATACTATAAAGAATACAGTGGAAACATTTCAGCAGAAATAGAACAAGGAACATTGGCAGATATATATGGAAATAAAAATATGGAAGAAGAATCTGGAACAAGAGCAAATAACAAAATATCAGAAGGAACAGTACAAACAAATTCAAAAGATGCAATGTTTGCAGATGTAATAAAACCAGAATTTACATATGTATATGCAGATGGTGATATAAATCATGAAAATAAAACACTAACAACAATATTTACAGTAGCAGATAAATATAGAGCAAATACAGCATTTACTAAAAAAGCAGATGGAACATATGATGCAAGTTCAATAACAGTAGGAATAGATGATTATAATAAAACACAATTAAATAAAGATATAACAAAAACACTAACATTAGAAAGTGAAGAAACAGAAACAATAAGTGGAAAGTCAATAATAACAAAACAGACATATAAATTAGTAATAGGAAATCTAGAACAAAAAGGTCAAAATGGAATAAGTGATGGATATACTTATAGTGGATATTTATCATTATCATTCCCAGAAGGAACAATAACAGATATGTCAGGAAATAAGAGTCCAGCAACAACAATAGCAATAGGAAAAAATGAACCAGGAGGAAATGATGAAGATAAAAAAGTTGTAGATGTAGTAGACCCAGTATGGTCAGTTGAATATATAAATCCAGATACAGGAGTTATAAAACTAAGAATAAAGGATAAATATTTGACAGAAAATACGGGTAAAACTAAATTTGAACTAACAAAAGACAATATAACAGTAATAGTAAATGGACTAACATCAACTGCAATTGTAAAAAAAGTAGAAGGACCAACTGCAATAAAAGCTAATGAAGAATATGAATATATATTAACACTATCAGAAATAGAGTCTTCTGATAATAGCTATACAACATTTACTCCGACTGAACCAATAATAGGAAATACGGCACAATATAGAAATGAAAACGGAGGAAATATAGCATTAAGCATAGAAGCTGGAGTTGTAACAGACCAATATGGCAATTCAACTAAAAAACAAGAGTTGCAATTAGGTAATATTGATGTAACAGGACCAAGAATTTATTATGTACAAAAAACAAGTGATGAAGAAAATAATAAAGAAACTTTAGTATTTAATGTAACAGATAAAAATTATGATGAAACAAAATTGATAACAACAGATGAAATTAGTGTTTTTATGGATAATGTACAAATAGATGATAAAATTAAAAAGAAATTAGGAACTTTAACTAATGCAGATGATTTACAAATAAAACCAATAAAGACAATAATAGATGGAAGTGAAAGGATTGTGGGACATCAATATAAACTAGAATTAAGTGAAATAAAAGAAAAAGATGATAAATTTTTGGAAACTGGAAGAAAATACAGAGAATATAGTGGAGAATTAAAAATTGTAATAAAACCAGAAGCTGCAAGAGATAAAAGAGGAAACAATATAAATAATGATACAACTGAAATAAAAGATTTTTCTGATATAGTAAGACCAGAAGTAAGTTATGTATATACAACATCAGACATAAATAAAGAAGATAAAACATTTACAATGACATTTGATATGATAGATAAATATTATGATTCAACAAAATCAACAAGCTTGCAAAGCTCTGATTTGACTATCAGTATTGATGGAAAAACACCAGGTAAAGATATAAATGTAAGTCTTTCAAATCCGACACCAATTGAAGAAAATGTAATATATGCAGAAAATGGAACTTTAAAACAAGGCAATAAAGTAATAGGTGAAAGATATGTATTAACAATATCAAATCTGGAGCAACTTCAAATAAAAGAAGGAGATAAATATCTTGACTACAGTGGTGCAATAACAGTAGGAATACCTGAGGCAAAAATTAAAGATACTTTAGGAAATCCAAATGTGGTAACAACAATAACATCAGGAATAAGTCTTCCAGGAGGAAGTGCATCTGATGAAGAAATAGTCGATGTAGTAGATCCATATATTGAAAAGGTAAGTTCAACAGTAGACAGAAAAAATAAAACTGCAACAATTCAATTCCAAGTAACTGATAAGTATTGGGATAAGAGTGAATTAACAAAAGCAGACATAAGTGTTTTGGCTGGTACAGAAGATATAACATCAAAAATTACTAAAGGAGATTTTACAAGTGAACCATTAAAAGAATCAAAAACAGTAAATGGAGAAACCAAACAAGTACAATATGGAATAAAATATACATTCACATTTTCTGGATATGATTCAAATACTAAACAATTAAAAATTAGAATTCCACAAGGAAAAGTAACAGACAAATTTCAAAATAAAAATAAGCAAACAGATATTACAATATATACTGTTCTAAAGCAGACAGATACTGAGGCAGAGGCAACAAGTGGATTTTTAGGAAACACAAAAATACAAAGACAAAATGTTTATAATGTAACATTTGATAGAGTAATCTCAAGTTCGGTATATAACCATGATGAAGAAAGAATCACAGATACAACAAGGGCATGGGATGTATCAGAACAAGGAGATCAATCAATAGTAGCATGGTATGTAAATAGTGAGATAAAAAATGGAGCTTATAAAATTCATATAGCAAGTAATGTAGCAAAAAGAGATAGAGAAGACATAAGTAAGAGTGAAATATTTGCTAACCAAAATTCAACATACTTGTTCAATTATATAGGA
Organism: uncultured Clostridia bacterium; assembly: GCA_934167135.1. GTDB lineage: Bacteria > Bacillota > Clostridia > TANB77 > CAG-508 > CAG-269. The sequence continues at coordinate 7,524 of CAKPKI010000029.1, read as the reverse complement.
TATTCAACAAAGTGCACAACTGAAGAAATTATTACTAATCTAAATCTATTAAATACAGTAGGTGTAACAAATATGAAAGGCATGTTCCAAGCAACTGGATATAATGCAATGAAGACATTAGACTTGAGTGGATTAAATACAAACAGTGTAGGAAATATGGAAGGAATGTTTAAAGAAACAGGATATAAAAACATGACAAGCTTAACATTAGGAGGAAAATTCAATACAGCTGGAGTAACAAATATGATTAGCATGTTTGAAGCAACAGGGCATGATAAAATGGAAACATTAAATTTAGGAGACTTTAAAACAACATCTGTAACAGATATGAGTTCTATGTTTAAAGAAACAGGATATAAAGTGATGACAGCATTAAATTTAAGTTTTGATACAAGTAATGTAACAAAAATGAATAATATGTTTGAGGCAACAGGATATGAAGCAATGGAAACACTAAATTTAGGAGTTAACTTTAACACAATTAAAGTAACAGAAATGACAGCAATGTTCAAAGGAACAGGACATGAAGCAATGAAAACATTAAAATTAGGAAGTCAATTTAATACAAGCAAAGTAACAAATATGTCTAGTATGTTTGAAGAAACAGGATATACATTAATGGAAACATTAAATTTAGGAGAAAACTTTGATACAACATCTGTAGAAAACATGTCTAAAATGTTTAAAAAGACAGGATATACTAAGATGTTAAGTTTAGATTTAAGAGATAAATTCTATACAAAATCAGTAACAGATACAAGTGAGATGTTTGACAATACTGGAGCACAATTAATGGAAGTATTAGATTTAGGACCTTTATTTGAAAAAATACCAACAAATAGCAACAATATGTTTAATAATACGGGAAATATAAATCTTACAGTATATGCACCAGAATCTATTTATGCAAATGTAAAAGCTTTTATAGTAAACAGAACTAGAAATTAAAGAAAAAAACATGGGGAAATAATATGTAAATCCTCATGTTTTTTTTACTTTATATGGTATAAATTTCTTTGAAAAAAAAGCCGAAAAAAGTTGAAAAAAAAAGGCTATTATGATATAAATTATGTAGAGATATAAGATAGAAGATTTGAGTCAAAAAACGGAGGAAAAGAATGTTAAAAAAGAGAAAAAAAGTAAAATTTATAGCAGTAATAATTATACTAATCATGATGGTAGTCTTTTTTATAAACTTTCACAAAAGCGAAACAAGTAAGGATACATATTCACCAAAGGTTAATTTAGTAACAGCAGAAAATATTGGAGGAACAGTAACAACAATGGGAATAGAACATGGAACGATAAATCCAATATACAGACCTAAATGGGAAAAGTTATCAAGTTCGATTAATACTACAAACAAGACAATAACAGTAAAAGTAAAAGGATATGCATATGAGAATCAAACACTAGATGAAAATACAAATATAAATTATGCAAGTGATGTTGAAAGTACATTAAGTTCAGAGAATATAACTGTATTTGTTGATGGAGAAGAAATAGATAAAACTAAATATCCAGATCATCCTAAAATAACTGTTTCTGGAAAAACTGTAACAGAAAATCAATTATCAGGGAAAGCAGAAGTAACATATAACATAACATTATCAGACTTTGAAGATGATACAATAATAGAAGGAAAACAATATAAAGAATGGTCAGGAAATATAGCATTAAAAATTGGTGGAAGAGGTAAAAATACAAATACATATAATGCAAATGTATTAACAGACCAATACAAAAACCAAAGTATGATGGAACTAGATAATACAGATGACGCATCATGGATAGATATAAAATTAGAAGATACAGAACAAAAAGACCATAATGAAAATGGTAAAATGTTTACTGATTATATAAAACCAGAAATAAGATATAATTATTCAAATGGAAATATTGATTATGAAAATAAAACATTAACAGTTGATTTTTCTGTAACTGATAAATACTTTTCTAGTACAAAATTAAGAAATGATCCAGAAGGAGAGCTATTAAATGTAAAGTTAAAAGATGAAGATATAGAACTAAATAATAAAATAACAAAAAGTTTAACATATTTAGAAGATATAGAAAATAATGTTAATGGAAAAAATGTAAAAATAGGAGAAAAATATAGATTAATAATAAGTGGATTGGAACAACAAACATTAGATGGAAAATACAAAAACTATAGTGGACCAATTAGTATAATATTTCCAAAAGAAATTGCAGAAGATAAATCTGGAAACAAAAGTATTGAAAAAACAATTACAATAGGTGTTAATGAACCAGACAATACTGGAAATGAACAAATAGTAGATGTAGTAGATCCTATGTGGAAAACAGAAGATTTTACAATAGACCAAGCAAACAAAAAGGTTACAGTAAAATTAATAGGAACAGATAAATATTATGTAAGTAATAGTTTAACAACAGATAAAATAAAAGTATACATAGATGGAGAAGAAGCAACAAGTATAACAAAAAAATTAGATGAAATACCACCAGAAAATTTAACAGAAACACGAAATGGTGAAAACATACAATATGGAATAAAATATACATTAACATTGGAAAATTGGGAAGAAGAAACTAAACAACAAGGTAAACAATTCTTTGAATGGAGTGGTACAACAAAAATTGAGATTGCAAAAGATACAATAACAGATCAATCTGGAAATAAAAGCAAAATGCAAACATTTGAATTAAAGCATGTTGATTTTGTAAAGCCAAAAATAGAAAAGGTATCGTCAAATAAAGATTCAACACAAAAAACAGAAACAATTATATTTAATGTAATAGATAAATATTTAGATACAACAAATTTATTGGACGAAAATGATATTTCTGTATATATAGATGATGAGTTAGTAGAAAAACCACAGATAAGTAGAAATCTAACAAAAATATCTGATCTAACTGGACTAGTAAAAGGAGAAACTAAAATAATTGGACATCAATATAAACTAGTATTAAGTAATTTTGAACAAGATAGAACTGCAATCAATTTTAATAGGGAATATTCGGATTGGAGTGGCAATGTAAAAATTAGAATTGCAGAAGGAGCGGTAATAGATAAAGATCCAAATAATCAAACAATAAATGGAAATGAAGAAACAGATATTGAAGGCGATTTTGTTGATTTTATAAAACCTAATGCAACTTATCAATATTCAGTATCAGATATAGATTATGATGGAAAAACATTTACAATGGTATTTGATATAACAGATAAACACTATGCATCTGGAACATTAACTGAAAGTGATTTAGATATTAAAATAGATGGAGAAACTCCAAATTGGGATAAAACAGGAGTTCATGGAGTAATTAAGCAATTAACAGTTTCACCTAGAAATAATACTGTTAGAGGTCAAAATAGTAAGATAGGTGAGAGATATACTTTAAAATTATCACATTTAGAACAACTTGAAAAACTTGTCGGAAAAGAAACTATGGACTATAGTGGTATTATTACAGTTGCAATTCCACAAAATAAAATAATTGATAGTTCACAAAATAAAAATAATGCAATTACAATTACATCTGGAATTGATGTTGCAAAAGATAATCTAGGAACAGATGGAAAAATTGTCGATGTAGTAGACCCAATATGGGAAAGAGTTAGTTCATCAGCAAGCACTGCAAATCAAACTGCAACAATAACAGTAAAAGGAACAGACAAATATTTTGAAAGTAGTAGTCTAACAGCAGACAAAATAAAAATATATGTAAATGGAAGTGAAGTCTCAGTAGGAATTACAAAAAATATTGGAAATGCAATACCAGTATATGGTGCAGATGGGACAACCAGAATAGGAAATCAATATACGATAACAATTAGTGGAGCAGGAATACCAAAAGAAGCTAATCAAATAAAAGTTAAAATTGGTGCAAAGACAATAAAAGATAAATCTGGAAATTTTAACAAAGAGACAGAATTATTAATATTTAATGCATTAGCTTTAACAGAGACTGAAACAGAAGCGACAAGTGGATTTTTGGAAAATACACAAATAGAAAGACAAAATATAGATAATATTACATTTGAAGATAAAATACCTTCTAGTGTTTATGATAAATCAGCTCAGGAATATAAAGATGTAACAGCATGGGATGTTTCAGCACAACAAGATAAATCAATACTTGCATGGTATACTACAAATGAAAATGGAACTGTGAATGTTCATATTGGTAGTGATAATGAGATATTTGGAAATTACAATTCAAGTTATTTATTTAACTATATAGGTAGTTCAGATAAATGTATGTCAACAGAAACAATTAGTAATATAGGGATATTGAATGTAGAGAGTGTAGCAAATATGACAGGTATGTTTAGATATACAGGATACAATTCAATGACCAGTTTAGACTTAGGAATTAATTTTAATACAAGCAATGTAACAAACATGAATGAAATGTTTAAAGAAACAGGAAATAAATCTATGAGAATACTAAATTTAGAGAATAAATTTTATACCTCTAAAGTAACAAGCATGAAAAATATGTTTGAAAGTTGTGGGTATACAAGTATGGAAAACTTAGATTTAAAAGCTAATTTTGATACAATTACAGTAGAAGATATGACAGGAATGTTCTTAAATTGTGGATATACATCAATGAGAAATATAAATTTACAAGAACAATTTGACACAAGCAATGTAAAAAATATGTCTAGTATGTTCCAAAATACAGGGCATGAATTAATGGAAAATCTAAATTTAGGAAGTAAATTTTATACAAACAGTGTTAAAGAGATGCAATATATGTTCTATCAATTAGGTTATAAAAAATTACAGAGTTTAGATTTAGGAGAAAATTTCAATACAAGTGAAGTAACTAATATGACAAACATGTTTTATCAATTAGGTTATAACAAATTGCAAAGTTTGAATTTAGGAGAACAATTTGATACAAGCAATGTAACCAATATGGCTCAAATGTTTGAGGGAGTGGGAGAAATATCTACAATATCTTCATTAGAGTTGGGAGACAAATTTAATACGAATAAAGTAAAAAATATGAGTTACATGTTCAAATCAACAGGAAAAAAACAAATGATTAATCTTAAATTAGGAGATAAATTTTATACAACAAGTGTAACAGACATGACAGGAATGTTTGAAGAAACTGGACAAAATGAAATGACTTCATTAGATTTAGGACCAGCATTTACAAAAATTGCAAGTAGCCATGATAACATGTTTAATACTAGTACAGGAAAATCAGGAGTTATAATATATGTTTCAGAACAGATATATTTAGACAAAAACAACTTCAAACTAGATACAAATGCTACAGACTCAGCAATAAACTACACAAGAGGAACAATAAATCCAAAATACAGAACAGAATGGATAAAACAATCATCAAAAATAAATATAGACACAAATAATCTAAGCAATAGTAATATAAAAATAACATTACGAGGAAGAACAAATGCAGAAGCAGGAAAAGACTACACAAGTAATGTAACAAGCAAATTAAGCAATGACAAAATTAATGAACAGGTAAAAGTATTTATAGATGGAGAAGAAGCAACAAGTGTAACCAAAACATTAGAAACTTCAAAAGTAGTAGAAAATGCAATAACAAAGGCAAATGACATAGAACAAACATTAACACTAACAAACTTTGAACAGGCATTACGTCAACAGGGCAAAAACTACAAAGAGTGGAGTGGAAATATCACATTAAAAATTGAAAAGAAAACATTAAATGATATATATGGAAACCAGAATCTACAAGCAATAGACACAACAGGAACAATGACAGAAATAGTAATAAAAGAGGATGAAAATACAAATGCAAACAACACTGGCACAATGTTTACGGATTATATTAGACCAGAATTTACATACGAATATTCAAATACAAAAATAGATTATGGAAGAAAAAATATAACAGTAGTATTTGATATAACAGATAAATATTTTAAACAATCTAATATATCGCTTGACAATATGACAATAAGAGTTGATGGAGAAGTACCAGATTGGACAAAAGTTGAAAGAATATTTGCTAAAAAAACAATAGACACTGATAAAACAGTTGGAAACATTATCTATAAAGCAAATGGAGATATATATACAACTATAAATGGAATACAACAAAAAATAGGAGAAAGATATGAACTAATAGTAAACGGACTAGAAACTGAAAATGGAACAGGTTATAGTGGACCAATGACTATAGCCTTCCCAGCTGGAGAATTGAATTCAGATGGAACAATAAAAAAAGGAATTGTTGATTATAGCGGAAATTTAAGTTTGGCAAAAACAATAACAATAGGAGTAGATGACCCAGAAAATCATGAGGAACACAAGGATCCAGTAATAGTCGATGTTGTTAACCCAGTATGGAACTATGGAACAAGTTCTATAAATAGAATAAGAAATGGAGCAACAGCAGATACAGTAGATGTAACAATAATAGGAAGTGACAAGTACTATAAAACAAATACATTAACAACAGATAAAATAAAAGTATATGTAGATGATAAATTAGAAACATCAATAACAAAGAATTTAACACAAATAACAGATATAAATACCTTAAAACAATTAGCAACAAAACAAGGTTTAGCAGATGTTAACAACCAAAAATTCGTTGGTTACAAATTAACACTTGGAAACTTTGGAAAAATAAATGGAGTTACCAAAGTTGTAATAGAAGAAGGAACAATAGAAGATGAAAGTGGAAATAAAAATATAGAAACAACAATACCTGTGGGAAATTCAGAGTGGATAGAAGATGGAGATAGCTCTACAAATCAAAAATATCCAGCATTTAGAAATAGCATAGTAGACTTTATAAAACCAGTAATTAGTTATAAGTATTTAGCTGTAACAGGAGCAAAAAATCCAGATATAGATTACGAGGCAAAAACATTAACAGTTAAATTTACTGTAACAGATAAATATATTAGAGAAGACACAATAATTAATGCTGATGGAACATTAAACAAAAATAATATAAGAATAAAAGTTGCAGGAACAGATTTAACAGAACAATTACACACAACCGTAACATCAGAGGACTTATCAGATGGAACAGGAAAAGAATATACATTTATAGTATCAAACTTTGAATTAATATATAATGAAGGTCAAAAATATAAAGACTATAGTGGTGCAGTAGATTTTGTATTCTCAGCAGATAAAGTAGATGATACTTCAGGAAATAAAAATAGTGCAAAAACAATAACACTAGATTATGATGACGGAGATGATCCAGATAAACCAGTAATAGTCGATGTAATAGATCCATTAATTGAAAAAACAGATGATAATTTAAGTAAATTAAATTCAAGTAATGGAATAAACAGAGATATAATAAATGAAACAGGAACTGTATCAGTAAGAATAAAAGCAACAGATAAATACTTAGATAAAGCAATTTTACAAAATGCAGAAAATGTAGCAAAAATCAAAGTAAAAGTTGTAAAACCTAATGGACAAACAGTATATCCAGATACAATAACAAAACAAGTATCTCAGATAGCGAGAGAAATAACATCAGTTACATACCAAATAGTTC
>CAKPKI010000028.1 GCA_934167135.1 uncultured Clostridia bacterium | reverse complement strand
TTTCTCCTTTTAGTCGAAAACTCAAATCGGGCGAGAACAAATCAAAGAAAAATTTTCAATTTTTCTTATTTGTTCTATTCTTTTTTCATTTTAGGCTTAGAAATTAAAGAAGCAATATAACCGAAAAATATAGCAGCAGATATACCACCAGCAGAAGCAGTAACACCACCAGTAAAAGCTCCTACAATTCCGTATTCTTTAACACCTTTAATAGCTCCTTTAGCAAGATTATATCCGAAACCAGTTAAAGGAACAGTAGCACCAGCACCAGCAAAATCAACTAAATACTGGTATATACCAAGTCCACCTAATACAGCACCAATAGTAACAAAACTAACTAAAATTCTAGCTGGTGTTAATTTAGTTTTATCAATTAATATTTGCCCAATAACACAAATAAGTCCACCTATAATAAAACACTTTAATAAACCTAACCATGAAATACTTTGTAACCAATCCATTTATTACACCTCCTACATTTCAATACTAATAGCATGTGCAATACCAGGTATACTTTCACCCTGTTGAGAAGAAGTAGAATTAGTTAAAGCACCTGTTGCTATTAACAATAATCTTTTGATTTTTTTATCTTTTAGTTGTTTAAAAAAATATCCAGAAAATACAGAAGCACAACAACCACATCCACTACCACCTGAATGAGTGTCTTGTTTTTCTTTATCAAAAATCATAACACCACAATCATTATAATTAGATTTAATATTATAACCTTTATCAAGGGCAAGTTCTGTTAAAATTTCTTTACCAATATGACCTAAATCTCCTGTGATAATAGCATCATAATAAGAAGGTGCACGCCCTGTATCTTTAAAATGGCATATTAAAGTGTCAAGAGCTGCTGGCGACATTGCGGCACCCATGTTATTAGCATCTTTTATTCCCATATCAACAATTTTTCCAGAAGTTATATGAGTAATAAAAGGACCATTTCCTGTTTTAGATAAAATGGCTGAACCAGCACCAGTAACAGTCCATTGAGATGTTGGGGGACGTTGATTGCCTAATTCTAGTGGAAATCTAAATTGTTTTTCAGCACTACAAAAATGGCTAGAAGCTGCACAAATAACATGTTGAGCACAAGCTTCTATAAGAATTGCACCTAAACTTAAACCTTCTACAAATGTTGAGCAAGCACCAAATATGCCTAAAAATGGAATGTTTAGTTCTCTTAGTCCAAAACTAGAGGAAATACATTGATTTAATAAATCACCAGCAAAGCAATACTCAATATTGCTAGCTGATATTCCTGATTTTGATATAGCCATATTAACAGTTTCTTTTATAATTTTGCTTTCTGATTTTTCCCAAGTTTTTTCACCCCAAAATTCATCTTCTAAACATTGGTCAAAATATTTTGCTAATGGACCATTGGCTTCTTTGGGACCAACAATAGATGCCACTTCTGTAATAACTGGAGGGGTATCAAATTTTATGGTTTGTTTTCCTAATTTTTGCATAAATTTCATTCCTTTCATTTTTTACTAAACTAATGTAATTGATTGAGTATTAAAAATCAAATAAACAAGTCCAACAATAATAGAAGCGGAAATACCAAAGACTAGTACAGGACCAGCAACTGTAAACATTTTTCCACCAACACCCATAACATATCCTTCAGACTTATATTCCATTGCTGGAGAAACAATAGAATTAGCAAAACCTGTTATTGGAATTAATGAGCCAGCACCTGCAAATTTACCAATTTTATTAAAAATATTAAGACCTGTTAAAAAGGCACTGATTGCAATTAAAATAATAGAAACTATAGTTCCAGAAGTTTCTTGAGAAAGTCCACGATATTTGCATATATCCATTATTATTTGTCCAATTGAACATATTAATCCACCAACCCAAAAAGCATTAAAACAGTTTTTTAGGATAGGAGAATTAGGTGATTTTTTATCTACATAATTTTGAAAATCTTTGTTTGAATCTAATGGTTTCATAATGACCTCCTTTGTTTATTAATAACAGTATTGCCAAAATAAAGAAAAATATGCAAACATGAAATATTACAAATGTATTACAAAAAATACAATTCTATGACATTTTTTTGAAAAATATTGACATTTTCGCCAAAATATATAAAAATATAATAAGTAAAGTAGATTTTAGAAAGGATTGAAAAATAATGAAAAAAGAAGATGGAATGACATCATTAAATATGTTAGTAACACTTGTTATTGCAATAATAATAGTAGGTGTAATTATAGCAATGGTATTTGAAAAACCAACTAAAACAACAAATACACAAAATACTGAAAATGCAGTAAATACAGTGAATACTCAAGAAGAAGATAATACAAAAATTAACTAAAGAAGGTAGATAAAATGAATATATTTTTATATATGATAATGTTTTTGCTAGGGATTGCGATAGGAGATTTTTGGAGAAATGCAATATATAGAATTCCTAGAAATATAAGTTTATTAAAAAGAAATGTCACTAATATAGAATCAAATAACAAATCAGAAAAAAGACAAAAAATATTTTTTCTATTATTAGGTGGAATTATATTTGTAATATGTGGAAAAATATTGCAAATAGATATAAATAGTTTACAATTAAGAACAGGAATGTTATATATATTTACTATTTTATATATGTCGGTATTAGTTGTAATAGCTGGAATTGACCAAAAATATTTAAAGATAGATACCAAAGTTATTACAAGTGGGATTATTTTATCTGTATTATATATTATATATTTATACATAATTGATAAAACAAGTATAAAAATAAATGCCATATATTTGGGTGTATTTATAGTTTTATTGGCAATAGATACATTTATTATAAAAAGATATGCAAAAAATAACTATACAATAGGAATTTTGACATTATTTACTATAATATTAATATTTTCAAAAATAGAAATATTTATGTATACACTTATTTTAACTACATTAGAAATATTGGTTAGTATTATAATTTCAAAAATTAATCAGAAAAGAAATGGTTATAAAAAAATAACTTTAAGCAATATACCAGTTGGATATTTTTTGGCTGTTAGTAATATGTTTTGCTTGATTTTAATACCTGTTATAACAAAAATTTAATTATGAAAATAGAGAGGTAAATGTATATGAAAATAGGAATTGATATTGGTGGAAGTCATATAGGAATAGGGCTAGTTGATAACAACGGCTCTATTATAGTAAAAGAGGAAATGTTTATAAAAGATAAAACAAATATTGAGGAAAAAATAGAAAAATTTATAATAGAAAATGTTATAAAAATTCTTCAAGCATATTGTGTAAATGCAATAGGAATAGCAGTACCAGGAACAGTATATAAAAATAAAATTATAAAAGCAGTAAATTTAGGAATAGAAAATTATGATTTGGTCGGAAATTTAGAAAAGACTCTAATAAAAGCTGGATATGCAATAAGTATAAAATTGAAAAGTGATGGAAAATGTGCTGCATTAGCAGAACAAAAATATGGAGCATTAAAAGGCTATGATAACAGTGTGTTTTTATGTATAGGAACAGGTGTTGGAAGTGCAGTGATTTTTAATGGTAAACTACTAGAACCAAAGGATGTTCCAGGATTTGAACTAAGTCATACAATCATTCAAAAAAATGGGACTTTATGTAATTGTGGCAAAAGAGGTTGTTTTGAGGTATATGCTAGTTTAAAAAGATTTAAAGAAAAATTAGTAAAAGAATTTAATTTAAAATCATTAGATGGAGAATGTATAAGAGATTTTATTTATGAAAATCCAGATAATTTAACATTAAAATATATGATATATAATTATGTAGAAGATTTAAGTATAGGAATTTCAAATATTATTAATATATTTGAACCAGAAGCAATATGTTTAGGTGGAAGTTTTGCAGAATATGAAGATATTTTATATATGCCATTAAAGAAAAAGCTACTAGAAGGAAACTTGCTATTTAATAAGCGTTGTGATATAATAATAAAACTTGCAAAATTAAAGAATGATGCAGGAATTATTGGAGCAACACTTATACAATAGAAAGGGATAATAAAATGAAAAAAGTAAGCTTTTATACATTAGGTTGCAAAGTAAATCAATATGAAACAAATGCAATGGCACAAAAATTTAAAGAAGCAAAATATGAAATAGTTGATATGAATAACGATATATCTGATATTTGTATAGTAAATACATGTACAGTTACAAATATGTCTGATAGAAAATCTAGGCATTCATTAAGAAGAGTGAAAGAAAAAAATTCAAATGCAATAATAGTTGCTGTTGGATGTTATGCACAAGTTGCAAAAAATGATTTAGAAAAAATGCCAGAAATTGATATAGTATTAGGAAATGAAGAAAAAGTAAATATTGTACAATATGTAGAAAGATTCATGGCAAATAGAGATAAAATTATAGAAATTGAAGATATAGCAAGCAAAAAAGAATTTGAAGATATGGGGCAAATTACATACACAGAAAAAACAAGGGCATTTATAAAGATACAAGATGGATGTAATCAATTTTGCTCTTATTGTATTATTCCATATGCAAGAGGAAGAGTTAGGAGCAGAAATGCAGATAGTATAATAAAAGAGATAACGCAAATTGCTCAAAATGGAATAAAAGAGGTTGTAATAACAGGAATTCATGTTGCATCATATGGTAGGGATTTTGGAAATGAAAATGGATTGATAGAATTACTAGAAAAGATAAATAAAATAGAAGGAATAAAAAGAATACGATTAGGGTCACTTGAACCCAAAATAATTACAGAAGATTTTATGCAGAGATTGATAAAATTAGAAAAAATTTGTCATCACTTTCATTTATCATTACAAAGTGGATGTGACGAGATATTAAAAAGAATGAATAGAAAATATACAACTACTGAGGTATATGAAATTATTGAAAGACTAAGAAGATATTATAATGATGTAATGATAACAACAGATATTATTGTTGGATTTCCAGGAGAAACTGAAGAAGAATTTGAAACTACTTATAAATTTTTAAAGAAGGTAAAGCTATATAAAATGCATGTATTTCAATATTCACCAAGAAAAGGTACAAGAGCAGCTGTAATGCCAAATCAAATAGATGGAAAATTAAAAGAGCAAAGAAGTAAAATATTAATAGAGTTATCTAATGAGAACCAAAAAATGTATAATGAGCAACTTGTTGGTAAAGAGGTTGAAGTACTATTTGAGGATAAAGAAATTGAGGATGGAAAAATGTATTTTAGAGGTCATACTCAAAATTATATTTTAGTAAAATATAAAACTGATGAAAATTTAGAAAATACAATAAAAAATATTAAAATTCTAGATTTATCAGAATTGCCAATTTAAAAGCACCCTGAAAAATATTTTCAGGGTGCTGAAAGGTCTATAACTTTGGTACCAGCGTAGTCGAAAGACTACGATTCAAGAAGTTCTTGGAGTGATTTACTCCATCTGCATCAACATCTAAACCAAGTCGAGGGTTTTTAATATTGGTGAAGTCTTCAATAATAAAGACTTTTGTTACAGGATTTTCAAGTTCTTCTTCAACAATATCATCATCTGTTACATGATTTTCAAGTTCTCCTTCAACAATATTATCATCTGGGATTTCATTCTGATATTTTTTATAATTTAAATGTGATGCAGAACCAAATTCTGCTTCATCATTCATTCGTTTAGTTCGGAGCTGAAGTTCTAGACTACAACCCGGTAATACATCTGAATAGTTAGTAAAAACCATCGTCAGATGTAATGATTGATACCCATTTTTTTTAGGGTTTTTTACATAATCCCTTTGGTGCGTTATCGAAAATGGGGTTTTTAAAATTTCCATGATCAGACATTTGTCAAACCGGTTAATGTTGGAGGCATTAATCCAGTTCATAAAGTTTTTTCTCATCTGTCTATTTTGATCTGCGAGTATTCCGCATATAGAATCGAAAATAAGATATAAATATTTGATATTCTCGGATTCTGGAAAAGTGTTATTGACAATTCCTCTCAGCCCGAATCGATCCAAAATTGTAACAGATAAATTATTGTCTTTGTCTATTGACTTACGAAGAATTTTTGTTAAATCACTTTCCAGAGATTTTCTTCTCGCTTTTAAATCAATATCGATATGATATTGGTTGGTATCATTTAACCAAAGAATAATGTACATCAGTACACTATTTATGTAACAAACTGTGTTTGTTATTTGAAATGTATTTTTTCTAGTGTGGTAACAATCTCGAAGTGCATCGAGAAACGCATCAAAGCATGCTGAATCCTCCTCAACAACTGTCTTTTCAGACAATATTTCATAAAGATTTTTAACAATATCTAAGATATTGTCTGATTTTTTAACGCTTTCCTGGTACGCCCGGTGAATAAGGGCTAATGTCATTTGGTTCATAATGTAAAACCATCCTTTCTTCTAAAAATTTACATAATAATTATAACACATAAATTTGGAAATGTACAGTATTATTAAAAAATAATTGACATAAATGATTAAAAAATATATAATATAAATTGTTAAACATGTAGGAAAGGATGAAGAAAATGAAAGATATAGAATTATTAGCACCAGCAGGTTCATATGAAAAAGCAAAAATCGCATTTTTATACGGAGCTGATGCAGTATATTGTGGAACATCATCATTATCATTAAGAACAAGGGCAGATATGCAAGATGATGACTTAGAAAAAACAGTAAAATATGCACATAGTATTGAAAAAAAAGTATATGTAACATTAAATATTTTCGCATGGGACGAAAAATATGATGAGATTATAGAAATGGCAAAAAAGCTTGAAGAATTAAAACCAGATGGAATAATAGCTGCAGATGGAGGAGTAATAGAAGTTTTAAAACAATATGCACCAAGTGTAGCTATAAATGTAAGTACACAAGCTAATATTGTAAGTTTACATGACTGTAATTTCTGGCGAAAAAATGGTGCAAAAAGAATGATAATGGCAAGAGAAATGAATAAGGAACAATTAAGATATATTATGGAAAATAAACCAGAAGATATGGAAATAGAAATATTTATACATGGTGCAATATGCTTTGCATATTCTGGAAGATGTTTTCTAAGTGATTTCCTAACATGTAGAAGTGCTAACTTAGGAGATTGTGCACAAAGTTGTAGATGGTCATATAAATTATATGCAGAAGAAAGAAACAATCCAGGTGAATTTATGCCAATTGAAACAAATGAATATGGAACAAGCATATTTTCATCAAAAGACTTATGCTTAATAAAAGAACTTCCAGAAATAATAGATATGGGAGTGGATAGCTTAAAAATAGAAGGTCGTCTAAAAACAGAATATTATGTAGCAAGTATTGTAAATGTTTACAGAAATGCTATTGATGACTATAAAAAAGACCCAACTCATTACGACTTTGAAAAATATATGAAAGAGATTGAAAAAATAAAAACAAGAGAATTAACAACATTTTATTTTAATGATAGAAAAAATAAAGACATTCAAGAATATGATGGACATCAATATAATGAAAAATATCAGTTTGGTGGAAAAGTTGTAGGATATGATGGAGAAAAAGCAATTATAGATATTCGTAACAGATTACAAGTAGGAGATATTTTAGAAATATTAGTTCCAAATCAACTTGAAGCTGTTCAATTTAAAATTGATAAATTGTGGGATTTTGAAACTGATGAAGAAATGGATGTGGTTAATCCAGGAGTTAAAGACCAAAAAGTAAAAATGATGCTTCCAGTAAAATGTGAAGAAAATTGGATTATTAGGAGAAAAAAATAATGAAAAATATAAAAGACTACGATTTGCCAGCATTGAAGGAAGAATTTGGACAAATGGGAGAAAAGCCATTCAGAGCGGAGCAAGTATTTAAATGGCTATATGAAGCCAAAGTTACAAGTTTTGATGAAATGACAAATTTGTCATTAGAACTAAGGGAAAAATTAAAACAAAATTATGAAATGCATAACTTTAAAATACTAAAAAAGCAAGAATCATCAGATGGAACCAAAAAATATTTATTTGATGTGCTAGATGGAAATGCAATAGAAACTGTATTAATGAGCTATCATCATGGATATAGCATATGTGTATCTTCACAAATTGGTTGTAAGATGGGATGTAAATTCTGTGCATCAACAGGAATCAATTTTATTAGAAACTTAACATCTGGAGAAATTGTTGAACAAATTCTTGCTGTAGAAAGAGATAATAATATAAGAATTTCTAATGTAGTATTTATGGGAATTGGAGAACCATTAAACAATTATAATAATGTTGTAAATGCAATTAGAATAATAAATAATCAAAAGGGAATAAATATAGGGGCTAGACACATAAGTGTTTCAACAAGTGGTTTAGTTCCAGGAATTTATAGACTTGCAGATGAAAATATTCAATGTACACTGTCAATTTCATTACATGCTACTAATAATGAGAAAAGAAGTAGTATGATGCCTGTAAATAATGCATTTCCAATAGAAGAATTAATGCAAGCTTGTAAAGATTATATTGCAAAAACAAATAGAAGAATTTCATTTGAATATGCATTAGCAAAAGATAATAATGATAATTTAGAAGATGCAAAAGAACTAGTACATCTTTTAAAAGGAATGTTGTGTCATGTGAATTTGATACCAATCAACAAAATTGAAAATGGAGCATATTCAAAAAGTTCAAATGAAAATATTATGAAATTTAGAGATTATTTAAACGACCATGGAATAGTTGCTACGATAAGACGTGAATTAGGTTCAGATATTGATGCTGCTTGTGGGCAATTAAGAAGAAAAAATTTAGGATAACTTATAATGTTACTTGTTAATGGTTTATTTTAAATTAATATAAAGAAATCCTTGAAATATAAGCTTTGAATGAAGTGACGAATGTGCATGGAGAAATTTTAGAAATTCTATGCAGTTTTATGGTAAGAGTTCACGATAGTGGAAAGGACCCATAAAACAATTTAGAATTTCTTGAATTTTGTAATAAGCCGAGGAATGTAATGAAAAGCTTATATTTCAAGGATTTCTTTTGAAAATTTTATCAAAACAGTTATACAGTAACCTTATAATTAAGAATGTTTTGAAAAATGATTGAAAAATAAAACAAAATGTGATATAACTAGAAAAAGAAAAAAGATACGAGGTGAAATGATGATAATTGCTTATGCAAAATCAGATATAGGAAAAGCTAGGGACATGAATCAAGATGCATATTATATATCAGATTCGTCGAGTGAAATAAAACTATACTTGTTGGCAGATGGAATGGGCGGATACAAAGGTGGAGAAATTGCAAGCAAATTAGCAATAAGTTGTGCAAAAAGTTATATAGAAAGTAATTTTAAAGAAACTCCAAAAGATAAGCAAAGCTTAATACAGCTAGTAGCAAGTAGTATGGAATATGCAAACATGGTAGTATATGAAAAATCAAAAGAAGATAAAGAACTTGAAGGAATGGGTACTACTTTAGAAGTTTGTTTAATATATAATAATAAGGCATATATTGGTCATATAGGAGATAGTAGAATATATAGAATTAGAAAAGATTTTATTAGAAAATTAACACAAGACCATAGTTATGTGCAAAAACTAGTAAAAGATGGAACTATAACAAAAGAAGAAGCTGAAAAACATCCAAAGAAAAATATGTTAATGAAAGCACTTGGATGTAATGCATTTGTTGAGCCTGATGTATCAGTAAAAGGATTTCTTAGAGATGACATTTTACTTATATCATCAGATGGATTAACTAATATGGTAAAACAAGACGATATTTTCAAAATAGCAAAAGGGAATATAGAAAAAGTACCTATCAGGCTTGTAGACTTGGCAAATGAAAATGGTGGGTTAGATAATATAACAGTTGTAGTAATTAAAAACATATAACCTATAAGGAGAGATATAAAAATGGATTTAAAAGGTAGATTGTTAGGAAACAGATATGAAATTATAGAAAAAATTGGTAGTGGGGGAATGGCAACAGTATATAAAGCAAAATGTCATGTTTTAAATAGATATGTAGCAATCAAAATTTTAAGAGACGAATTTACAACAGATGAAGAATTTATAAAAAGGTTTGAAGTAGAAGCACAATCAGCGGCAAGTATAACACATCCTAATATTGTTTCTGTATATGATGTAGGTGTAGATGGTAATCTATATTATATAGTAATGGAATTAATTAAGGGAAAAACTTTAAAAGAAATAATTATAGAAGAAAAAGGACCACTTCCTTGGAAATGGTCAGTTAATATAGCTGGGCAAATTGCATCTGCATTGGAAACAGCACATAAAAATCATATTATACATAGAGATATAAAACCACATAATATTATTATTACAGAAGATGGTGTTGCAAAAGTAACAGATTTTGGAATAGCAAAAGCAGTTTCAAACTCAACAATTACAGCATTTGGAACAACAATTGGTTCAGTACATTATTTTTCACCTGAACATGCACGTGGAGGATACACAGATGAAAAATCTGATTTGTATTCTTTAGGTGTTGTAATGTATGAAATGTTAACAGGAAAGGTTCCTTTTGATGCAGATACACCAGTATCTGTTGCATTAAAACACATGCAAGAGGAACCAACTCCACCAATTGAAGTTAATCCTAATATTCCATCAGCAGTTAATGATATCATAATGAAGGCTTTAAGAAAAGATACAAATTTAAGATATCAAAATGCAACAGCTATGTTAGTAGATTTAAGAAGAGCATTAAAAGAACCAAATGGTGATTTTGTTGATAATAATGACTATCAAAATGATTTTCCAACACAAAGAATTTCTACAATTGGATTAGAAGAAGAAAACAGAAATTCAAAACCTAATAATAAGAAAAGTGGAAAAAAACAAAATAAATTTGTACAATTTATAAAAAAACATAAAGTATTATCATCAATCATAGGTTTGATATTATTATTTGTTATTACAATTGCATTAACAGTGGGTATTTCAAATGCAACAAGACCAAAAGATGTTGGAATTCCTAATTTGGTTGGAAAAACTGTAGACGAGGCAAAAGATATATTAAAACAAAATAAATTAAATTATGTAGAAGAAAGCCAAGAATATAGTGCAGATGTACCTGAAGGACAAATAATATCACAAAACCCACCATATGTTGAGGGCAGAAGAATAAAAGAAAAAACAGATGTAAAAGTTGTAATAAGTAAAGGAACTGAGACAACGACTATTCCTAAACTAAAAGGTCTAACAAAAGAAGAAGCACAAGAGGCTGCTGATGAGGCAAAAATAAAACTTGACTTTCAAGAAGAAACTAGTAAAACTGTAGAAGCGGGAGTTATAATAAAACAAGAAAAATCAGAAGGTGATACTGTAACTGTTGGAGATACAGTTAAGGTTTATATTAGTGTTGGTACAGGAATAAAACAAGTCAAAGTAGTATCAGTTGTTGGTCAAGACGAAGAAACTGCAAAACAAACATTAGAAGGTTTAGGCTTGGTTATTGAAAAAGTAAATTATAGTAAAGATAAATCTCAAACTAATGGAGTAGTTATAGAACAAAGCGTTACTGCTGGAACAACTGTTGATGAAGGAAGTAAGATAACTTTAACAGTTAACAAATATGACGAGGATAAGGAATGTACAGTAAATGTTAATGTATCTTCAATGACTGGATATACTCAAAAAACAGATGAAGACGGAGAAGAAATAGCACCTGAACAGGTTACTGTAACAATATATGTAGATGATAAAGAATATAATGCAAAACCTACTAAAATGGATAATAAGGAATATTCAACTACTATAAAATCTGCTGGAACTGTAAATATAAAAGTTGTTGTAAAAGATTCAACTGGAAAAACATTGGCTTCAGATACAAAACAATCAGTTAATTTGAATAATACAAGTTCGATAGATTTTAAATAAAAAATACCCTATACAAAGGTTAAGAACCAATGTATAGGGTTTTGATATGTTTTTAGAAAAAATAATTATGAAAGTGCTACATTAACAGTTAGACTGTCGAATCTTTCGTCTATTTCGTCAAATCTTTCATCAATTTCGTCAAATTTTTCTTCAATCTTTGAAAAGTCATTTTTCAACTCTTTTAGTAATCTATCAAATTTATAATTAATATTTTTTAATTGAATGTCGTGTTCATCAAGTTTAGCAAAAATATTGTCAAATTTCTGATCATGCTCATCAAGTTTAGCAAAAATGCTGTCAAATTTCTGATCATGTTCTTCGAGTTTTGCAAAAATGTTGTCAAATTTTTGATCATGTTCATCAAGTTTAGTAAAAATATTGTCAAATTTCTGATCATGCTCATCTAATTTATGCTCAACATTTCCAAGTCTTTCAACAATATCGTCAATTTTATCTAAAATCAAATCGAATTTATCATTAATATCCATATTATCACCTCCTATCTATCTGAGAAATTAGTGAAAACTCACTATAATAGATAAAAATAAATTGAATAAAAAATTTGAAAAAATACAATATAAGTATATATCTAAATAGAGTAAAAAGTCAAGCAAAAAGATTGTTTTTCTAAAAAAAATATGGTATATTAAAAAAAGCAAATGAAAGAAAGGAAAAATATGCAAGGAATAATAATAGGAAATATATCAAATACATACAAAATAGAAACAAAACAGAAAATATATTTAGCTTATGCGAGAGGAAAATTTAAAAATTTAAATATAAAGCCACTAGTTGGGGATAAAGTAGAAATAGAAGTAACAGATGAAGAAAAAGATGAAGCAATAATAGAGGAAATAAAACCAAGAAAAAATGAAATAAAAAGACCTAAAATAGCAAATATAGATGAAATAATATTTATTATATCAACAAAAAATCCTAAACCAGATTTATTAATGTTGGATAAACAACTGGCATATGCTGAAAAAATAAGAGTAGAGCCAATAATAGTAATAAATAAATGCGATTTAAAAGATACATATGAAGATATAAAAAAAGTGTATTCAAATATTGGTTATAAAGTAATAGTAACAAGTGCAAAACAAAATATAGGTATAGATGAATTAAAACAAAATTTACAAAACAAGATAAGTGTATTTTCAGGTAATTCAGGAGTTGGAAAATCAAGTATAATAAATGCATTGTTTAATAAAGAAAAAACTCAAGAAGGTGAGATAAGTCACAAAAATAAAAAAGGAAAGAATACAACAACTGATACAAAATTATATAAATTAGAAGAAAACACATATATTGCAGATACACCAGGATTTTCAAGTTTTGAAATAACTGAAATTGAAAGTACAGAGCTGGATGAATGTTTTAGAGAATTTGTACCAGAAATAGAAAAATGTGAATTTGTTGGGTGTACTCATATAAAAGAAGAAAATTGTGGAGTAAAAAAAGCAGTACAAGAAAGTAAGATTTCAACAGAAAGATATAAAAGATATTGTAACATGTATGATGAACTAAAAGAAAAAGAAAAGTATAAATGGTAGGTGCTTGATATTTATTCAAACTAATAGTAAAATATAGATGAAAAAGGAGGAAAAAAGATGATAGAGGTATCAACATCAATCCTAACAGTAGAAAAGGGAAAAGAAGCTGAAATATTTTTAGCATTAGAAAAATCAAAAACAGATTATTTTCACATAGATGTAATGGATGGGAATTTTGTAGAAAAAGACACATATCATAATATGTTAGAATACAGTACATATATAAGAAGAATATCAAATTTGCCAATGGATGTGCATTTAATGGTAAATGATGTAGAAACAGGAATAGAAGTGTTTTCAGCTGTAGAGCCTAATATAATAACATTTCATTTAGAAGCATGTAAAAATAAAGAAGAAATTATGAAAAATATTCAATTAATAAAAGAAAAAGGCTCAAGAGTTGGAATTGCAATAAAACCAGAAACACCAATAGAAGAAATATATGAATATTTGCCATTTATTCATATGTGCTTAATAATGACAGTAGAACCGGGAAAAGGTGGTCAAACATTAATTACAGACATGTTAGCGAAGATTTCAGAACTAAAATCATATATTGAACGTAAAGGAATAGAAGTAGACATAGAAGTAGACGGTGGAATTAACCTAAAAACAGCAGAAAGAGTAAAAAAAGCAGGTGCAAACATCTTAGTTGCTGGAACAGCAATTTTAATGGCATCTGATTATAAAGTTATTATTGACGAATTGAAAGAGGAGGAAAATTAATATGTTAAATTTGAAACTTAATTTAAAGAATACAGGAATAGAGCAAAAGGCAATTATGAAATATAAGGAAAAAGTTGAACAAATACACCAAGAACTACATAAAAGAGCAAGTGATGAAAAAGATTTTGTTGGATGGTTAGAATTACCAACAAAATACGATAAAGAAGAATTTGAAAGAATAAAAGAATCAGCAAAAAGAATTCAAGAAGATTCAGAAGTGCTAGTAGTAATAGGAATAGGTGGTTCATATTTAGGTGCCAGAGCAGTAATAGAGAGTTTAACAAGTACATTTGACAATATGTTAACAGAATCTAAAAGAAAACATCCACAAATATTATATGTAGGAAATAATTTAAGTCCTAATTATATAAATGATTTAATTGAATTAATTGGTACAAAAGACTTTTCCGTAAATGTAATATCAAAGTCTGGAACAACTACAGAACCAGCAATTGCATTTAGAATATTTAGGGAAATGTTAGAAAATAGATATGGAATAGAAGAAGCAAGAAGCAGAATATATGTAACTACAGATAAAGAAAAAGGAGCACTAAAGACACTTGCAAATTCAGAAGGATATGAAACTTTTATTATACCAAATAATGTTGGTGGTAGGTATTCAGTTTTAACACCAGTAGGTCTATTACCAATTGCAGTAGCAGGAATAGATATTGACAAACTAATGGATGGTGCAAGAACTGCACAGGCAAAATATGAAGACTCAAATTTAAAATATAATGCATGTTATCAATATGCAGTTGTTAGAAATATTTTATATAAATTATATAAAAACACAGAAATTTTAGTAAACTATGAGCCAAAAATGCATTACTTTATAGAATGGTGGAAACAACTATATGGAGAAAGTGAAGGAAAAGACCAATTAGGTATATTCCCAGCTGGAGTAGATTTTACAACTGATTTACATTCTATGGGACAATATATACAAGAGGGAAGAAGAAATTTATTTGAAACAGTAATTAGAATAGAAAAATCAGCATCTGATATTACAATACAAGCAGAAGAGGATGATTTAGATGGTCTAAATTATTTAGCTGGAAAAGGCTTAGATTATGTAAATAAAAAAGCGATGGAAGGAACAATAGAAGCACATGTATCTGGAGATGTACCTAATATAGTTATTGAGTTACCAAATTTAACAGAAGAAACAATTGGGCATTTAATATATTTCTTTGAAAAAGCTTGTGCAATGTCAGGTATGATATTAGGAGTTAATCCATTTAATCAACCAGGAGTTGAAAAATATAAAAAAAATATGTTTAGATTATTAGAAAAACCAGGATATTAGAAGAAACAAGAAAGAAGTGACATAAATGATAGTCAAAAATGAATATAGAATAAAATTATCAGACATAAATAGAGAAAATAAAGCAACAGATAAAGCTATATTAAGTTATTTAGAAGATGTAGGAGGAATCCATTCAGATTTAGCAGGTTATGGAATAATGGATATTCCACAAACACATTTAAGTTGGATATTGATAGAATGGAAAGTACAGATTATAAGAAGACCAAATTATGCAGAGAAAATAAAGGCAACAACATGGTCAAGAAATGCAATCAGATGTTATGCATATCGTGATTTTAAAGTCTATGATGAACAAGGAAATGTAATTATACTAGCAACATCTAAATGGGTATTAGTAGACACAATTAGAGGAAAAATAGTAAGAATAGATAATGGTTTACTTGAAAGATACGAACCAGAACTAAATGAAAATGCATTTGAAGAAGAAGACAATTTTCCCAAAGTGCAAGCACCAAATGAATATCAATATGAAACAGAATATATAGTAAGAAAATCAGATATAGATGTAAACAACCATATGCATAACCTAAATTATGTAGATTTAGCAAATGAAGCTTTACCAGAAGAAGTATATAATAAGTGTAATTTAAAGAATATCAGAATTATATACAAAAAAGAAATAAAATTAGGCGAAACAGTCAAATGTCAATATAGTTATTTTAATGAAAAACATTTTGTAGTTGTAAAAAGCAAAGATGAAAAAATAACTCATGCATTAGTAGAATTGAGCTAATTATTAATATTCTATTTGATTTTAACTAATAAATTATAAAAAACAAATAAGAAAAATTAAAAAGTTTCTTATTTGTTTTTTAATCTTTTTAAAATTCCAAGTAACTTATATCCACTTAAACTAAAATTAATAATTTCACTAATAAAAATGGAAATTATATATCCACTAAAACCAAGTATAGGGACTAAAAAATATATAAAAGCAATACTTATTAAACAATCAAATATATTTACAACCATAACATCAACTTGAGCATCTAAGCCTTTTAAAATACTATCAATAACAATATCTAAGTACATAATAACAATTAAAGGAGAAAGTATACGTAAATATTTTGCAATTTCAGCTTTATGATATATCCAAATGCTTAATTTATCTGAAAATATAAAGATAATGATAGACACTATTAAGGAAAATAGTAGAGTGCAAACTAAAACAATTACAGATATTATTTTTATTTTTGAATATTTGGATTGAGCATAACATCTAGAAAATTCAGGGACAAGCAAACTGCTAAAACTTACTATTAAGCTTACAGGGAACATTATAATTGGCATTGCCATACCATTAACTATTCCATAAGATATTAATGAATTGGAAGAATTCATTCCACTTTTTTGCAAACTAAATGGTATGATTAATTGCTTAACAGTTGATAAACCAGAACGTAGATATGATGTTAAAGCAACAGGTATGGTAATTCGTAAAATACGTTTATTATAACTTTCAAGATCTTTGTATCTGGATTCAATAAATATATTTCGTTTATCTCTTATATATAAATAATAAAGATGAAAAAATGATGTTACTTCAGATATTGCATCAGCTAGTATTAGAG
>CAKPKI010000027.1 GCA_934167135.1 uncultured Clostridia bacterium | reverse complement strand
CCCCCAAAACTGACTAAGTATTATTGTTATTATATCTTCATATTTGGCAACTATCTTTATTTGTATTAAAACTATTGCCTTTATTTTGTCTATATAATTACTATGTTTTGCCGTTTTTATATCTACACTGTTTTGTAATAATTTTATACCTTCTTCTATTAAAAAATTAAATATTTCTTCTTTACTTGAAAAGTGATAATATAATGTCCCTTTAGCAACTCCAACTGTTGCTGTTATTTCTTCTATACTTGTTGCATCATATCCTTTTTCTGCAAATAGTTTCATCGAAGTTTCAAATATTTTTCTTTTTGTTTTATTCATTAATTTCACCTATCTTCTTTTTTTACATAGATATTATATAATTATATCTAATTTTATGCAAGTTTTTTATTTTTTTGAATACTTATTCAGTTCCTGTTTTATGTTTACAATGTAACTTGTTTTTTGATTTTATTCATTTATACATAAACTGTGGATAATGTGGATAAGTCTGTGAATAATTTAAAATAGCCGTATTTCTTTCACACATTATGCACAGTTTACTGTTGAAATTTTTTATTACATTTATTCGTTTTTTATTTTGTATTTTTATGTAACTAAAAAAAATTTAAATATATAATTAATATAATTTCTAAAATCAAGATTACTGGTAGTCCAATTGTAAATTTTGGTTTTTTTGTTTTATGGTGAAAAGTATACATTCCCGCAATGGTTCCAATTCCACCACCTAATGCAGTAACTATAAAAAGTGTTTGTTCAGGAATTCTCCATTTTCCCCATTTTGCTTTTCTTTTATCTGACCACATCATATAAAATCCGATTAAATTTATAATTATTAAATAAATTATAATATTTCTCATTGAAAAAATGCTTCCTATATTAATTTCATTTCCTATCATATTTCATTTCCCTTCTTTCAATTTATCCAAATAAACTTAATTGATTACTCTGACTCATTCCTTCAAGGCAACCAAATTTTCTTAATAATTCTGTTACTGAATCTCCAATTTTGGCACGAATTTTCATATCATCTATTGACATGAATTTTTCGTCTGCACGAGCTCTCATAATACTCTCTGCTGCAACATTTCCTAGTCCAGCTATACTGTTTAATGGTGGACGTAAACTGTCACCTTCTACTTGGAATTTTGTTGCATGTGATTTATATAAGTCAATTGGTAAAAATCTTAACCCTCTTTCATACATTTCTAAAACTATTTCTAAATCATCATACATATCTTTATCTTTTGGTGTTGCATTATTTCCCATCATGTCAATTTCTTTCATTTTATTTTTCGCTTTTTCTTTCCCATTTATCATTACTTCTGCATCAAATGATTTTGCTCTTATTGTAAAATATGCTGCATAATATGCAAGTGGAATGTGTACTTTAAACCATGCTATCCTAAAGGCATTTGTTACATATGCTGCTGCATGGGCCTTTGGAAACATGTACTTTATTTTCTCACATGATTTTATATACCAATCTGGTACATCATGTTCTTTCATTAATGGAATATATTCGTCTTTCCATTTTGGTTCTTTACCTCCAGCAACTTTGCCTTTACGCACTGATTCCATTATTTTGAATGCTTTATCTGGTGGTAATCCTTTTTGAATTAGATATATCATTATATCATCCCTACAACAGATTGCTTGCTGTAGTGTAACAATTCCTTGTTCAATTAATGTTTGTGCATTTCCTAACCACACATCTGTACCATGTGATAATCCTGACAATCGTATTAATTCGTCAAATGTTGTTGGGTGTGTATCCAAAAGCATGCCTCTTGCAAATTTTGTTCCATATTCAGGTATTCCAAATGTTCCTACTTCTGAATGGATTTGTTCTGGTGTTACTCCTAACGCTTTTGTTGAATTGAATATTGACATTGTTTCTTTATCATCTAACGGTATTTCTGTTGGTGCTATTCCTGTAATGTCCTGCAACATACGAATTACCGTCGGATCGTCGTGTCCTAGTATATCTAGTTTTAACAAGTTTCCATCTATTGAGTGATAGTCAAAGTGTGTTGTTATTATATCTGAATTTGGGTCATCTGCTGGGTGCTGCACTGGCGTAAATTCATATATTTCTCTTCCTTTTGGCACTACTATAATTCCTCCTGGATGCTGACCTGTTGTTCTTTTTATTCCTGTACATCCTACTGATAGTCTTGCAATTTCTGCCTTATTTACTGGTATGTTTCTTTCTTCAAAATATTTTTTTACATATCCAAATGCAGTTTTCTCTGCGACTGTACCTACTGTACCAGCTTTAAAACATGTTCCTTTTCCAAATATTACTTCTGTATATTTGTGTGCTTTTGCTTGATATTCTCCTGAGAAGTTTAAATCAATATCAGGCTCTTTATCTCCATTAAATCCTAAGAATGTTTCAAATGGTATATCCATTCCGTCTTTTGTCATTTTTGTTCCACATTTAGGACAGTCTTTATCTGGTAAGTCAAATCCATTTCCTACTCCATAATCCTCAAATTCTGAATATTTACAATTAGAACATCTATAATGTGGTTTTAATGAGTTTACTTCTGTTATACCTGTCATAAATGCAACTAGTGATGAACCTACAGATCCTCTTGAACCAACAATATAGCCATCTTCATTTGATTTCCATACTAATTTTTGTGCTATAATGTACATTACAGAATATCCATTACTAATTATTGAATTTAGCTCTTTATCTAATCTAGTTTGAACAATTTCTGGTAATGGGTCTCCATATAATTCATGTGCTTTATTATATGCAATATTTTTTATATCTTCTTCACATCCAGGTATATGTGGAGGGCATTTTTCTGGTGATATTGGGTCTATTCTGTCACACATATCCGCAACTTTATTTGTATTTGTTACTACTACCTCATAGGCTTTTTCTTCTCCTAAATATTCAAATTCTTTAAGCATTTCTTCAGTTGTTCTTAAATATAATGGTGCTTGTTCATCAGCATCTTTATAACCCTGACCAGCTTCTAATATTCGTCTATATACTTCATCTTGTGGGTCCATAAAATGAACATCACATGTTGCTACAACTAGTTTGTTTAGTTTTTCTCCTAGTGCCACAATTTTTCTATTTATATCTTTTAGATATTCCCTATCTGGAACTATTCCATTTCTTACTAAGAAGTTATTATTTCCTATTGGTTGAATTTCTAGATAGTCATAATCTCTTGCAATATTTTCTATTTCTTCATCAGATTTTCCGAGTTCTATTGCTTGATATAATTCTCCCGCTTCACATGCACTACCTAATATTAAACCTTCTGAATATTTTTTGTACAGGCTTTTTAATATACGGGGTCTTTTGTAAAAATAATGTAAATGTGATAATGATACTAATTTATAAAGATTTCTTAATCCTATATAATTTTTTGCTAAAATTATTGCATGATATGTATTTAATTTTTTGTATTCTTCTTTTTTAGCATTTTCATCTCTTCCTATTGTATCAATTTCTTCAACTTTTTTAACACCTCTATCTCTTAATTTATCTAACATTACATTAAATACTTTTACTGTTGTATCAACATCATCTAAAGCTCTGTGTGCCACTTCCACTTTTATTCCTAATTCGTCTGCAATTTTGCCTAATTTGTATTTTTTCATATTTGGAAATACATCTTTTGCAAGTGTTAAGGTATCAAGAACTGTATAATCAAATTCATAGCCTAAAACTTTTGCATTTTGTTTTAAAAATCCTACATCGAATTTGGCATTATGTGCAACAATTATTGAATCTCCTAAAAATTCTAATACTTTAGGAAATACTTTGTCTATTGTTTCTGCATCTTTTACCATATCATCTGTAATATGTGTCACATCTACAACTCTTTGTGGAATTGGCTTTTCTGGATTTACAAAACAACTAAATTCGTCTATTACTTTTCCATCTTTAACTTTCATTATTCCTACTTCTGTTATTTTTTCTGTAACTGCTGAAAATCCTGTTGTTTCTAAGTCTAATACGCAATATGTTGTATCTAGTGGCTGACCTTTAGTATTTGTTACTGAATTTTCTTTGTCTGGTGCTAAATATGCCTCTACACCATAAATAATTTTCATATCTTGATTATCTCTTCCAAGTAAGTGATATGCTTCTGGGAATGCTTGTACAACTCCATGGTCTGTAATTGCTATTGATTTCATTCCCCATTTCATAGCTCTTTTTATTAAGTCTGTTGCTGATGTCATTGCATCCATTGCACTCATTTTGGTGTGCATATGTAGTTCTACTCTTTTTACTTCTGCATTGTCCATTCTTACTGTTTTTGGCTTTGGCTCTGATACCATAATCGTATTTGCCATTACTGTTAATTCATTTGAAAATGCATCCATTTGAGCTTTACCAGCAAGTTTTATTGCTGGAGCTGATTTTAAACGTTTGATAATTTTCTTTGCATTATTTCCTGGTAAAAATGCTTTACATGTCATTGTACTTGTTCCATCATATATATCTATACTTAAAATTACTTTTCCTGATTTTGTTTCTTTGTCTTCCATTGCTTGAATTTCACCATCTATACATACACTGCCGGACTCTGGATTTAAGTCCTCTATTTTTACTAATGGTTCTTTTATTACTGGTGCTGAACCTAAAATTAGTGGTGAACTGTCATCTTCTTCTGGAATTGGTGGTAGTCCTTCATCACTTATTTCTGCTATAATATTTGCC
Source organism: uncultured Clostridia bacterium (assembly GCA_934167135.1). Taxonomy (GTDB): domain Bacteria; phylum Bacillota; class Clostridia; order TANB77; family CAG-508; genus CAG-269. The sequence continues at coordinate 13,576 of CAKPKI010000027.1, read as the reverse complement.
ATTACAGTTATATCTCCCGCATATGCGTCTAATCCAGCTTTTCCTGTTGTTTTTATGGCTTTTGCTGATTTCATTTTTTCTAGTATTTCATTTCCTTTTGCCCCATCTTCTGCAAATGATTTACAAGTGATAACTCCTGTTCCATCATATATTTCAAATATTAGCATTCCTTTTCCAGTTCTTGTTTCTCTACATTCACTGTTTACTATTCTACCTTCTAATGTGATTCTTCCCGAATTTGCATCTATTTCTTTTATTTTTAGTTTCTTTTCTTTTGCTTTTGAAGCCTTTCCAAATATAATGTTTTCTGCCTGTGGAAGTTCTTCCATTTCTGGTACATATTCATTTTCATCTACTGGTGGCATAGCATAATCTGAATCATTATATGGTCCTTCTGGAAGTGGCGGAATATCTCCATTTGGTATATTTTCTGGCATTGGAGGTACTCCTTGCATTTCTGTTGCATTATTATATTGTTCTTCTTGATGTGTTCTTATTGCTATTCCTCTCATTGCCTCATGTACTGCTTGTTCTTCTATTTCTTTTGTTTTTTCCTGAAATGCTTTTACTTCTTTTTCTGTAATTCTTTCTTCTATATTTACACCATATTTTTTGCCAAATAAATTGTATATTACATTCTCTAACTCTCTATCCAATTTCCTTGCTTTTAGAAAATCTGCTCCTTTTATTTGCATATATACATTTACATTTTTTTCTGTTAGTTCAACTTTGCTTTTTAGTAGTAATAATGGTCTCATTAAAGGATATTTATGTGCCATGTAACATATCAAATTTTCCCATTCGTCATCTACTCTTTTTATATATATTCCTTCTGGATATGTTATTAACATGTGTACTTGTCCAAATTGAAATCTTTCTCTTAAAAATTTTTCTAAATACCATATTTCTTTTATTTCTATATATTCATCAGAACTCATTCCTAATTCTAATGTGTTTATCTTTTTTATTAGGTCCATCTTAGTTATTACTGCATCTGCTATGTTGCTATTTGTTTTGTAATCACTAAATACATCACCTATTTTTCTACTTTTTTTTGCTCCCTGTGTTTCTGCCATTTCGTTTTTCATTCCTTCCTAGGACATATTTTCTCTCTTTCGTCTTTGTTTATATTATCATATTTTTCGTTTTTTTTCAATAAGACATGTAAGTAACATTCTAATATTTTTTACCATAAAGACTTGAAATTTTCACAATAAAATATTATTATATATTAAGTTTATATAAAGGAGGAATATTAATGGCAAAAAAATCAAATAAAAAAGAACAACACATTGAAGAACCAAAAAACAAAATAGAAAATGAACAACCAAATGTAAAAAACGAAAACAATATAGAAGATTTAAAAAATATATTACAAGACTTAAAAATAGTATTAACCAATCTAGGAGTCAATATTTCTGAATTAGAAGTATCTCTTTCTCCAGAAAAAAAATCTGAAGAAGAAAATATAGAACAAAAAAAAGCTGATGAGGAACAAAAAGACAGTGACACTCTTTTAATTTCAGAAACTCAAAGTAAAGTTGTATTACCTTATAAAATAGGAGATATTGAACAAATTCTAGACAAAAACAAAAATTATAAAACAATTCAGGATGTAATAGATGCAGAATATACATTCCCTATTGAAAAATACAAAAATTCTTCAAAATCGCGTTTTAAAGAAGCTTACAACTTAATGAGAAAAAAAGAAAAAGCCTCTGTTTTTGATAGTATAAGTTTAGCTACAGAAGTAGTTTTTAATAGTTCACTTAATCCAGCGGTAATAACAGCTTGTAACAACTTAGACCAACTTGATGTTTATCTTGACTGTTTATCTACTAATGAACTTGATAAATTTAACTATTTTAAAGTAAAATATGAAATAATGCCAAAATAAACATTTTTTATAAAGGTAAAAATAACAGATAAGAAAATTTTACATTTCCTTATCTGCTATTTTTTACTTTTTTAAACTAAACTTGCCAAACCTCTTCCATCAATTGCTTTAAATGCTTTTATTGCCATTTTTAATTCTTCTGTTTCAAAATTATCATTTATAATTTTGTATTCATTTTCTGTTTTTCTTATTAATTATTAAAATTATATCATATTTTTACTAATTTGCAATTATATTGCATAAGTTTAATTTGAGGTGATTATATGCGAAACCCTATTACAACTACTTTAAGTAATAAAAGAAAAATGAAAAATGCATTATTTATAGTATTTATAATATTCATACTTTTTACATTAAGACTTGCTTATATTCAATTTGTTTGGGGTGTTGACTTAAGTGAAAAAGCATGGGAACAGCAAGCCCAAAGTAGAGCTATAACAGCTAAAAGAGGTACTATTTATGATAGCACTGGTAAATACATTTTAGCAGAAAGTTCTAGTGTAGAATCTGTGAGCATTAATCCAACAAATATATCAGCAGAAAACAAAGATAAAATTGCTAAAGTGTTAAGTGATATTTTTGATTTAGACTACGAAAAAATATCTAAAAAGGTTCATAAAAGAAGTTCTATAGAAAGCATTGTTAAAAAAGTTGATAAAGTTAAGGCTGATGAATTAAGAAATTGGATGGAATCAAATGGAATTACAAGTGGAATAAATATAGATGAAGATTCAAAAAGATATTATCCTTATGGAGATTTAGCCTCTCAGGTTATAGGCTTTTGTGGAAGTGATAATCAAGGCTTAGATGGTGTTGAAGCTAAATATGATGATGATTTAAAAGGAAAAAATGGTAAAATCAATAGACAAACAAATGCAGCTGGAGTAAGTTTAGGAGATGAAGACTATGTACCTGCAACTGATGGGAATAATCTTTTCTTAACAATTGATATGACAATTCAATCTATTGTTGAAAAATATTTAGAAGAAGCTTGTATTGATAATGTTTGCACAGATGGTGGTAGTATTATTGCAATGGACCCCAAAAATGGCGATATTTTGGCAATGGCAAATTATCCTAGCTATAATTTAAATACACCATATGAACCATATACTGATGAACTAAAATCTCAATGGAATTCACTTGACTCTTCTGAAAAAACTACTGCATTACAGGGAATGTGGAGAAATAAAGCTATATCTGATACTTACGAACCTGGTTCTGTTTTCAAAACCGTAACAGCTTCTGCTGCATTACAAGAAGGACTTGTAACTGATATAGATAATCCTGGTCAATTTTGTTGTACTGGTGCAATTGAGGTTGCTGGTACTAGAATAAAATGTTGGAGATATTATCGTCCTCATGGTTCTGAAAGTCTACGTCTAGCATTAATGAATTCGTGCAACCCAGTTTTTATCGGTTTAGGTCAAAAAATAGGTGTTACTAAATATTATGAATATTTGAAAAGATTTGGTTTATTTTCTAAAACAGGAATACACCTTCCTGGTGAAGCTAACAGTATTTTTGTAAAAGAAGAAAAAGCTGGACCTGTTGAATTAGCAACTATTAGCTTTGGTCAAAGGTTTGAAATAACGCCACTTCAAATGATAACAGCCGTATCTTCTATTGCTAATAAAGGCGTTTATATAAAACCTCGTATTGTAAAAAGTATTCAAAATAGTGTAACAGGTGAAATTACAGAAATGCCTATAGAAACAGGTGAACAAATTATTTCAAAAGAAAATGCAGAAAAAGTTCTTAGTATGATGAATAGCGTTGTTTCTGAAGGTACTGGAAAAAATGCTAAAGTTGAAGGTTATCAAGTTGGTGGAAAAACTGGTACATCAGAAGATGGTGTTAATACTGGCAAATATGTTACTTCTTTTTGTGGAGTTGCTGAAACTGATAATCCAAAAATTGTTTTATTAATTACTTTATATAATCCAACTGGAGAAGGAGGTCATCAAGGGGGTGGTGTTGCAGCCCCTGTTGGTGGTAAAATTCTTAATGAAGTTTTGCCTTATTTAGATAATAATTAGCATTATAAAAAGTGCAATATTTTATTGCACTTTTTATAACCATTCTCCTATCTTTTTAATATATATCTTTTTAACAACCTGAACTAAAATTACATATAAAGCAGTAAGTCCTGCGATTATTCCATAATACTTTAATGGCAATATTTCGAAATGAAATGCAGATATATTATGTAATAATATAGGAGTAAATATTGTCCCAATTATAGTCACCATTGTAAGCAAAAACAATATTGGACTTGGTTTTGACTGTACAAATGGTATTTTTGATGTTCTTACAAAGTGTATAATTAGTGTTTCACTTATTAAGCATTCAACAAACCATGCTGTTTGGAAATAAGTTTCATATGCTTCTCCATTATATCCTAGCATAAACCAAAATGCTAAAAATGCTAATACATCAATTATAGAACTTACAGGTCCCATTACATTCATAAATGTTCCTAAACCTTTTGTATCCCATTTTTTTGGCTTTAATAGAAATTCTTTATCAACATTATCATATGGAATTGCTATTTGTGAAAAATCATACAAAAAGTCTTGTATAAGCATTTGAATTGGTAATAGTGGTAAAAATGGTAAAAATATACTTGCTATAAAAATACTAAATACATCTCCAAAGTCTGAACTTAAAGCCATTTTCATATATTTTATAATATTTCCATATACTTTTCTTCCTTCTATTACACCATTAAAAATAACTTTTAAACTTTTTTCTAGCAATATTATATCACTTGCTTCTTTTGCTATGTCTGTAGCTGTGTTTACACATATTCCAACATCTGCATTATGCAAAGATGGTGCATCATTTACTCCATCTCCCATGTAACCTACAACATGTCCATTTTTCTTTAATATTTTTATTATTCTTTCTTTTTGCAATGGATTCATTCTTGCAAAAACATTAACTTGCTCAACTTCTTTTGATAATTCATCATCTGACAATTTGTCAACATCTGTTCCTATTAAAATTTTTTCATTTGGAATTCCTACTAATTTACATATATTTTCTGTTGCGTATTGGTTATCTCCTGTTAAAATTTTAGTTGTTACTCCATATTCTTTTAGTTTTCTTATTGGTTCTTTTACTTCTTTTTTTGGTTGGTCTAAAAATGCTACAAAACCTATAAATGTCATATCTTTTTCATCTGATGAATTGAAAACATTTTTTCCTACATATTCACGCTTAGATGCTAATGCAATTACTTGCATTCCTTGTTTTGCAAGCCTTTGAGCATTTGAATTTATATTTTCTATCAATTCTTCTGTTAGTGGTTTATGTTCATTATTTATTTTTGCAGTTGTACATCCTTTTAAAACTTCTTCTAATGCTCCTTTTGTAATTGTTCTATAATGGCCATTATGTTCTACTACTACACTCATTTTTTTCCTTGTATAATCAAATGGTATTTCATCAACTTTTTCATAATCAGATATTTTTTCCTGTATTTTATGCTCATTTCCATATGTAATTATAGCTCTATCAACCAAATTTTTCATTCCAGTTCCATAATAACTGTTTAAAAATGCATATTCTAATATTGATAAATCTTCTTTACCTTCAACATTTATATATTTTTGTAATATTATTTTGTCTAATGTAAGTGTTCCTGTTTTATCAGTACATAATATGTCTATAGCTCCTAGATTTTGAATTGACTGAATATTTTTTACAAGTGTTTTCTTTTTAGCCAGTATTTTTGTACCTTTTGTTAAATTTACATTAACAATCATTGGTAACATTGTTGGCGTAATTCCTACTGCTACTGATAGTGCAAATAAAACTGCTTCTAAAATATCTTTACGTATAAATGCATATATAATAAATACTGCTATTGATACTACAACCATATATCTTATTAAGAGTTTTGTTATATTGTTCATTCCTTTTTCAAAATTTGTTATATCTCTTTTACTGTCTATTTGTTTTCCCATGCTTCCTAAATATGTAGAAAATCCCGTATTTATTACAACTGCTGTTGCTTTTCCACTTACTACACTTGTTCCCATTAAACATATATTTGTTAGTGAAAAAATTTCGTTTGTTTCTGTATATGTATTTGTTTTTTCTATTGGTGTGCTTTCTCCTGTAAATACTGATTGATTTAAAAATAAGTCTTTGTTTTCTATTATAATTACATCTGCTGGAATTATTGAACCTGCATTTAAGTGAATTACATCACCTTTTACTACTTCTTCTGTTTTTATATTTATTTCTTTTCCATTTCTTATAACTGTTGCATTAGAAAATAACTGACTCTTTAACGATTTATTAAATTTGTATGTTGAATAATCTTGTACAAACCTAATCATTGCACTTATAAATCCAATTGCAAATATTATAATTGTTCCAATTTTATCATTTGATATTAATTGGTTTATTATTGCTAAAATTACCAGTATTAATATAAATTTATCTTTAAATGAGTTTATAAAGAAGTACAGCCATGAATGTTTTTCTTCTTTTATTACTACATTCTCACCATATGTTTCTATTCTTTGTTTTGCTTGTTCTTTGGTTAATCCATTAGTTATGTTTGTGTCTAATTCTTTTAAAACTTCTTTTTTACTTTTTGTTGCTATTTTTTTATATTCATCTAATGTTTTACCATTTTTATTTTTTACATTTTGTTTGTTTTTTATAAAAAATAGATTTATCATTTGCTTCCTCTTTTCTATTGATTTTTATGTTCAATTTATATTTATTAGTATCGCAGATGCAAACATTATTACCAGTACTATTGCTATTACTATTATTCCTATTAAATTGGAATTATGCTCCCTAGCAGATTCACTTCTATTTGGTTTCATTTCATTATAATATATCTTAATTCTAATTCCTTTTCTTTTTTTAAAACCATATCGTGTACAACCAGTATATTTAATATCATCTACATAGTATTCATAATATGTCCAATAATAAGTTACTGTTACATACGAACCTGTGTCAGAATCATATTCTCTCTCATAATCAACTTTTGTATCTGTTACTTTTGCATAAGTAATTGAATTCATTTCATTTACTTTTCTAGTTATAATAGCTTCTTTCAGTTCGTTATAAATCCATAATACTATTGCAATTACAAGCCAAATCATCATTAACACCATTAGCATTCTATATTCACGATTCTTATCAAAAGTTATCATTATCATTGTTATTATCAAAATTATTATAGGTACACCTATAAAATTAAGCAAGTATGTTTTATATTTATTTTTTGCTGAATCAAATAATCCTATTCCTGAATTACCAAGTAACTCAAGAGTAATATTATTCATTTCATTAAAATCCGGATCTATTTTGTTAAACTGATTTATTACTTTGTCAGCAATTCCTAATAAACTTGCAAAAGCAAGATAGTCTTCTCTTAAATGATAATCTATATCCTCTTTTTCTTCTATATTATAAGAATCCTGTAAAAAGTTCTTTAATCCAATTAAATTCTCATATTCCTCAATTAATTTTTCTGATAATATTACCTTTTTGCTTGTATTAAACAACATAAATATTTTAGAACTTTCTACTGTTATATATTTTTGTTCTTCTAATTCTTTACGTATTTTGTCTAAAATTATTTTTATTGAAAATTCATATGGATTTACACTGCAATAATTTTTAATTGAATTTTTTTCTAAAATATTATTATTACCAGCAGCTTCTTTCAAAAATTTATAGATTTCATTTTCTACATAATTTTTTTCCCAATTTCCATCATTTAAATAGATATCATAACCACCTTTGCTTAGTATGTTTTTCGATTTTTTTATATCTATATAACCTTTTTTATACCATTTAAAAATATATGCACCAAACAAACTATTATTTAATTTTTGCTTATCTTCATTTGAATAATTGTATAGTAACCAATATGCTATGTTAATATCTCCAAAACACGGAATTTCTTTATAAAAAGCTTTTCTGTTAATATTTTTTAATTGTCTTTTATTTTTATCTTCTCCTGAATTATTAATTGTTTTTAATGCAACATATACTACTAATCCTGAAAAAAATGTTGTTACTACAATTTGTATTATCCCTGCAACTACAGTTACAATTATATTAAACATTATTTTATCCCCCTCTACTTTTTTTAATATATATCAATTTTCTTTATTTTTCAATAGAATTCTACAAATAATTGAATAACATGTTACTATATAATGGTTTTGAGAATTTTAAAGTAAACCATTAATCAGTAACAATTTTATAATAATTAAAAAATCTCACTAGAATAAGACTATATACAATCTTATTTTTGTGAGATTTCACACACCATTATATTCCATTATCTAAACCAAAGCTTACACCAAGTGCATTATTTAATTGGTTAATTATTTTACTATCTTCTATATGCCCTATTTTTTCTTTTAATCTACTCTTATCTATTGTTCTTATTTGTTCAGCAAGAACTACTGAATTACTTTTAAGTCCACTTGTATTTTCTCCTAATTCTATATGTGTTGGTAATTTAGTTTTATTTGTTTGGGATGTTATAGCTGCTGCAATAACAGTTGGACTATATTTATTTCCTAAATCATTTTGAATAATTAATACTGGTCTAATTCCTCCTTGTTCTGAGCCCACAACTGGACTTAAATCCGCATAAAACATATCTCCTCTTTTTACTACCATTTTCTTCACTCCCAAAAACTACAATTTTAAGTCTATATTTTCGTATTTTTAAACTTAGTTTGAAGTAAAGTCAATAGTATTCTACATTTATATATTGTATAAAAGCTATTAGTATTATTTCGTACTACTTACCTTTACCTCATTATATAATATGTAAATTGTCGTTTTTTGTTTATTATCTTTTATTTCCATTTGTGTTGGATTATGTGTTTTTGCATCTATATGTAATATTTTATTATTTGTTTTCATTACAATTTCTGTATCATTTTCTTCAAATTTTGCTTTTTCATCATTTTTATAATCTTCTAAAAAACTATATAAATCTAAACAGTTATTTCCTAAATAATTATAATTATCTAAAATAGTATTTAAATCTAACTGACTATTTTCAATCTTTGTATTTGTTCCATCATTTTCTATTTTTACTCCGGCTATATTACTTGGCTCAATTACTGTTTGAGTACTTTTATTAGGGCTTTGATATGTTTGTTTTAATATATATCGATTACTATTTTTATTACTAGTCACATTAACTGTTACATTTACTTCATATGAACTAATATTTAAAATATCGTCTACGATTTCCTGACTAGTTTTATTATTTCCTATTTTAAGATTTTTAACCTTATTTTTATAAAAAAATATACCAACAACAATAAATATTATTATCATTAGTAGTATCCAATATTTCTTTTTCATATATAAAAAACCTCCTAAAGTATATGTATTACTTTAGGAGAAAAATATAACCTATATTTTTATTTTATGTCCCTATATTTAAAACATTTTCTATAAAAGATTATTGCAACAATAGTCATCATAACTATAGTTCCCATAATCATTATGTCTTTACCTGCCTTTGGTAAACTTCCTGGTGCTATCGAATCATCACTTTGTGTTTCATCAATAGTTGGCTCTACTACTTTTACTTGACATGTTGCAGAATATTTTCCATCAGCTGTTTTTGCATAAATTGTTGTTGTTCCTAATGATTTTGCAGTTACTTTTCCGTCAACAACTGTAGCTATTTCTTCATTTTCACTTGACCAAACTACAGTACTATCTTTTGTTATGTCTTGATTTAATGTTGCTATTAGTTCTTCACTACTTCCTATTGATAATTCTAAATAACTTTTATTTAGTTCAATTGCTTTTACACTTTCAACTTTAGTACCATTTACAACTAATACTGCTTCATCGTAACTAATTTTATTATTACTATCAATCAATTTTACCCATACTGAAAATGCTTTTTCCCCTGAATATCCAGAAGCATCTACATTGAATTCTCTATTTTCTGCTTTTTTCCAATTTTGTTCATTGTACATTGGAGTTAATTCACACATTTTATTGTTAGTTTCATTAACTTTATTATTATATTCTTTTTTCTTTTCATTACATTCTTTCATTTTGGCATTATATTTTTCAGTAGCTTCTTTATATTTTGTTTCTAATTCTTTTAATTTTTCATCTGTTTTTCCGCTTCCTAATTGTTTGGCATAATCTTCATATTCTTTTTTAGCATTAGTATAAGCTATTTTTAAATTATCACCTTCTGTTTCTATTGGTTTCAATTCTTTATCTAATTTTTCCTTTTCAGCTTTTATTGCACTTTGTAAATCTTTTATTTGCTTATAATCAGAATCATTCATCTCCATATATTGATAATATAAAGAATAATTATCACCCACTTTACTTGATATTATCATTTTTACATTTCCACCCACAGCTACAGCTGGAAATGTAATTAATGAGTCTGGATCTAATTCTACTGAATGTGCATTTACCTTTTTATATGGTACTAACATCATTACTATAAATATTATTAATAGTAGTGCTTTTCTTACTTTTTTCATTTTATACATCTTCCCCTTTTCTTTTGTTTTTCTCGTTAAGTATATCATTCTTACATATGCTTGTCAATACCATATTCATGGAAAAATTTTAGAAATTCTATGCAGTTTTATGGTAAGAGTTCACGATAGTGGAAAGGACCCATAAAACAAATTAGAATTTTTACTATTATAATTTTCATTTATCAAAATACATTTGTATCTTTTCTAGTAACTCTTCTTTTGTTGTAATATGATTTATCTCATTTCTAAAAGAACTAGAATCTGGCATATTTTTAGTATACCAACTTATATGTTTTCTCATTTCATTAATAGCCACTGTTTCACCTTTATATTTTATATCAAGCTCTATATGCTCTTTTAATATTTCATATTTTTCTTTATTAGATGGTCTAGGAAGTTTTTCTCCTGTCTTTAAATAATATTTAATTTGTTCAAAAATCCATGGATTTCCCATTGAACCTCTTCCAATTGCAATTCCATCAACTCCAGTATATTCAAACATATCTTTTGCTGACTGTTCATCTATAACATCACCATTTCCTATAACAGGAATATTTACCATCTCTTTCACCTTTTTTATTATATCCCAATCTGCATGACCTGTATAAAATTCATCTCTAGTTCTTCCATGTATAGTAATTGCTGAAATACCATTTTTTTCTGCTATTTTTGCAAGTTCACAAGCAACTATATGTTGATTGTCCCAACCCTTTCTAAATTTTAATGTGACTGGAACTTCAGCATTAGATACTACACATTTTATTATCTTTTCTGCTTTTTCTAAATCAAGTAGTAATTTACTTCCATCTCCATTTTTTACAACTTTTGGAGCTGGACATCCCATATTTATATCAATAATATCAGCATATTTATTTACATATTTAACCGCACTTTTCATTGATTCCTCGTCACTTCCAAATATCTGCATACTTATTGGTCTTTTTTCTCCATCTGTATTTAATAGACTTTTAGTTTTTACATCTCCATAAAACAATGCTTTAGAACTTACCATTTCAGTACACACTAATCCTGGGTTAAATTTCTCTACAATACATCTAAAAGGCAGGTCTGTTACACCTGCCATTGGAGCTAATATTAAATTATTATCAAGTTCTACATTTCCTATTTTTAGTTTTTTTAAGTACATATTTTTACTCCTATTTATTAAACATTCCATTTTTTCTTTGACTACTTATATTTAGAAGTATTCCTAAACATAAAAAGCTTGTCATCATTGAGCTTCCGCCCATAACTTACAAATAATAGTGGTACACCAGTAATTGGTAATAATCCCATTGTCATACCTATATTTTCTAGAGTATGAAAAAGAAATATTCCTGCAATTCCTGTTGCAACATATGCCCCCGCATTATCTTTTACTCCTTTTGCAACCTGAATAGATTTTGTAATAATTATAACATTAATTATTATTACAGAACATGCTACTACAAACCCCATTTCTTCTCCTATTACAGAAAATATAAAGTCTGTTGACTTTGGATATAAATATCCCAATTGAGTTTGATTTCCATTTAATATTCCCATACCCGTTATTTCTCCAGCTCCTATTGCAAGCTTTGATTGTAGAATATTGTATCCAGCTCCCCTTGGGTCTGACTCTGGATGTAAAAATGTATCTATTCTTGATTTAGCATGTTTCGGTAAAACAAAATTATATATTAACGGTACTGCTATTATAACAACTGCAAATGCTGTTATTATGTATTTTTTATCTATACCTGCAACAAAAATCATTGCTAAAAATGCAACTATATATGCTGTTGCTGTACCATAATCTGGTTCTATAATTATTAATAACACTGGTACTGCTATTGTTGCTAATATTATGCCTAATTTTGGAATTTTATTTATTTCGTTTCTCCCATTTTTTTGTATTGTTGATATTACATATGCTAAAAATAATATTACAAATACTTTTGCAGTTTCTGCTGGCTGAAATGAAAATAAGTCATTTCCTATTACAAACCAACTCCTTGCACCACTTATCGGTTTTGTAAATAGTACTGCTATTACTGATAGTATTGCTATTCCATATAATATAGGAGATAATTTTATTAGAACTTTATAATCTATAAACATGACTACAATCATAATTCCAATACTTATCCCCATCCACATAGCTTGTTTTTTAAATTCGTCTAAACCTGAATCATATGATGCTGAAAATAGTGCTACTAATCCAATTCCACATAATAAAATTGCACATAACGGTATCCACCATTCTATTTTTCTAAAATTTCTAACATTCATTTAATCACTCTTTTTTATAAGATTTTATTTTTCTTTTTTGGCTTTTGTATCTTTGGGTTTTATTTTTTCTTTATTTATTTTTTCTTTTGGTTTATTTTTCTTTTCGTTGTTTTCTTCCTCTTTTTGTTTATTATTGTCTTCTTGTTCTTGTTCTTTTTCTTTGTTTTGCATTTTTTCTTCTTTTTTGTCATCTTGCTTATTTATATCTGTGTCTTCATTTTTTTCTACTTGAGCTGTTTGTCTTACTTCGTCCTTAATATTTAGTATAGGAATATTTGCATATAATGCTGGAGCTCCATTACTTCCATCTTCATTTTCTTTGTTTGTTAATCTTACATCCATTGCACTTTCATCTATATCTATATATTTTTTTATAACTTCTATTATTTCTTGCTTCATTAAATCTAAAAAGTCTTCTGATACATTGGCTCTATCTTGCATTAATACTAAGTGTAGGCTTTCTTTAGCTGCATCTTTAGATTTTAATGTTTGTTCTTCTTTTTTTGTCATTTTTTTGAAAAAATTCATTATGCTTTCAAACATTATTTATTTACCCTCCAACTTTTGTTTATTTTTTGAATAGTCTTTTTATTTTTGCAAAAAATCCCTTTTCTCTTCCTGGAATTGTTACTTCTATATTTTCTCCTAATACTCTTTTGGCAATTTCTAAATAAGCTTTTCCTGATGGTGCTTTTCTATTTTGTATTACTGGTTCTCCTTTATTTGTTTGTGTTATTATATATTCGTCATCTGGAACAACACCTATTAAATCAATTGAAAGCAAGTCAACTATATCATCAACATCCATCATTTCACCTTTTTTTACCATTGATGGTCTTATTCTATTTACTACTAACTCTGGATTTTTTATTTCTGATGACTC
>CAKPKI010000026.1 GCA_934167135.1 uncultured Clostridia bacterium | reverse complement strand
GTATTAGAGAGTAACAAGCATAATCAATTCCATCAGGCATAAAAGATTTTAAAAATATTGCTGTAAAAAAAATCTTAACAAATTCTTCACCAAATTTAGCTATAGCATTTTTATAAACACGTCTTACAGCTGTAAAGTAGCCATTCATAGCTGAAGACATTGAAATAAATGGAAGAGCTATACATATTAAGTAAATAACATTTTTACTAATACGATTATGTAAGCAAATAGTAGTTATAAAGTCACTTAATAAGAAAAATATTATACTAGCACTAATTCCAAATATAAAACTAAAAAATAAACATTTTTTAGCAGCAGTTTTTGCTCCTAATTCATTATTACATGCTAGCTCTTCTGAAACTATTCGTGTTGCAGATATATTTATACCAGCAGAGGCTAGGGTTATTCCAAATGCATATACTGACATTACAAGTGTAAAAACACCAATTGCTTCTTCACCAATTGTATTTGATATAAATATGCTAAAAAACATATTTATAATTTGCAGTAGTACTGAACTAAATAATAAGATTAAGGTATTAAAAAAAAGAATTTTTATAGTTCGCAAATTATGAGTCCTTTCTAATTATTAATTTAAAATAAGCCATTATCTAGTAACAACTAACTTATTATTAAATATATAAAAACATTGAAAAATTAGAACAAATTTGATATAATTTTACAAAATTAAGTAATCTATTAGGAAGGAAAAAATATGGAAAGAGAAATACAAAATGAATTAGAAAACGTAAATATAACAAGACCAGAATTAGAAAATTTACAAGAAGAAAGATTAGAAAAATCATTAAGACCTCAATTATTAGAAGAATACATAGGACAGACAAAAGTAAAAGAAAATATGAAAATATATATAGAGGCCGCAAAAAAAAGAGGGGAACCACTTGATCACTGTCTATTTTATGGACCACCAGGACTAGGAAAAACAACAATAGCAAATATAATAGCAAATGAGATGAAGTCAAATATAAAAATAACTTCAGGTCCAGCAATTGAAAAGCCAGGTGATTTAGCTGCAATTTTAACAACATTATCAGAATATGATGTTTTGTTTATAGATGAAATACATAGACTAAGTAAAAATGTGGAAGAAATTTTATATCCAGCATTAGAAGACTATACTTTAGATATTGTAATTGGTTCAGGTGCAAGTGCAAAATCAATTAGAATAGATTTACCTAAATTTACTTTAATAGGAGCAACTACTAAAGCTGGTTCACTTACAACGCCATTAAGAGATAGGTTTGGAATAATACACAAATTAGAATTATATTCTCCAGAAGATTTAAAAATAATTGTAAAAAGGTCTGCAAAAATATTGGGAGTAGAAATTGATGATGAATCTGCAATAGAAATTGCTAGAAGGTCTAGAGGAACACCAAGAATTGCAAATAGATTATTAAAAAGAGTTAGAGATTATGCACTTGTTCTTGGAGACGGAGATATAAATCTAAAAATAACCAAACATGCATTAAATCAACTTGAAATAGATGAACTTGGACTTGATGAAATAGATAGAAAGATTCTGGATGTTATGATAACTCAATATCAGGGAAGACCCGTTGGAATTGAAACGATTGCAGTTTCGCTTGGAGAAGAAATAGATACAATAGAAGATGTATATGAACCATATTTAATACAAATAGGGTTTATAGCAAGAACACCTAGAGGTAGAATTGTAATGCAACCAGCATATGAACATTTAGGATATGAGTATCAAACAAAATTAATATAAAAGAATTTATAGGAAAGTTCTAATTTTCCTATTATATAAAAAGCTACAATCGCTAGCCCTTTGAGATTTTCTCCTTTTAGTCGAAAACTCAAATCGGGCGAGAACAAATAAGAAAAATTGAAAATTTTTCTTATTTGTTCTTAATATACTTGGAATAGGAGAGGAAAAATGAAATTATTATTACATACATGTTGTGCTCCATGTAGTGTTTATTGTATAGAAAGCTTAAGAAAAGAAAATATAGAACCTACTGTATATTGGTTTAATCCTAATATACATCCATATATGGAGTATAAAGCTAGAAGAGATACTTTAAAAGATTATACAAAATCTATTGGAGTAAATGCAATTTTTGATGAGAATTATGGATTGAAAGAGTTTTGTAAAAATGTAATAGATGATTTAGAAAATAGATGTATCAAGTATTGCTATAGAGTGCGTTTGGAACAGACTGCTATATATGCTAAAGAACATGGATATGATACTTTTTCTACAACATTGCTTATAAGTCCATACCAAAATCATGAAGCACTTAAAAAGATTGGTGAAGAAATGGCGGAAAAGTATGGTTTGTCTTTTTTATATAGAGATTTTAGAATAGGTTTTAGAGAGGGGCAAAATAAGGCTCGCGAGCTTGGATTATATATGCAGAAATATTGTGGTTGTGTATTTAGTGAGGAGATGAGATATAATAACCGCAATACCACAAAACCTAGTATTCCCAATGGCTACGAGATACCGAGAGAACCCAGAATGCAAGTGAAAAAAATAGAAAATAAAGAAGATTATATTGATTTACTTTTAGAGGCAGATCCTTCAAAAGATATGATACATAGGTATTTGAACGATTCTGATGTATATGCTTTAAAAAAGGGAGATGAGCTAATTTCTATTGCAGTTATTTTGCACATTGATAGGAAAACATTAGAATTAAAAAATATAGTTACAACAGAAAAATATAGAAATAAAGGTTATGCAAAAACACTTTTAAAATCATTATGTGGTAATTATAAACAGAAATATGACAGAATGTTAATAGGAACAACAGAGAACAATATTCCTTTCTTTGTTAAACAGGGATTCGATAAATATGAAAAAACAATTAAGAATTTCTTTATAGATAATTACGATGAAGAAATTAAATATGGAGATTTAATTTGTACTGATTTAATATATTATTCAAAAGATTTAAAGAAGAGATAATAATTATATGATTGTAATTGAAAAATAATAAATGAGGAGGAACAATAAGTTATGGAAAATACTAAAATTGATAAATCATATAGTGACATTATAGAAAATATTAGAAATGATGTTACTAAAACGCAATTCGACATTTTAATGAATGCTAATGTAAATCTAGTAAATTTGTATTATAGACTTGGAAAGATTTTATCTGAAAATTCTAAATGGGGAAATAAATTTATTGATAATGTTGCAATGGATTTAAAAATATCATTTCCAAATCAAAAAGGATATTCCGTAAGAAATTTAAAATATATGAAAGCTTTTTATGAAGAATATAAAAATGATAATGAATTTGTGCACCTAGGTGCACAATTACCATGGAAGCATAACATTGAATTGATGAAAAGAGTGAAAGATAAACATATTAGAAAATGGTATATGGAAAATTGTTTAAAAGAAGGTTGGTCAAAAAGTATTTTAATTTATCAAATTGATACAGATTTATATCAAAGACAAGTAAAAAATATAAAACATACAAACTTTGATTTGACGCTAAAGCAAAATAGCGATTTAGCAAATTATATAATAAAAGAACCATATGTTTTTGATTTAATAGAATTAACTGAAAATTATAAAGAAAGAGAATTAGAAAGCAAAATGTTAGAAAGATTAAAAAATGTTTTGCTTGAATTAGGAAATGGTTTTTCTTTTGTTGGAAGTCAATATAAAATAACAGTAGGTGATCAAGATTTTTATATAGATTTATTATTCTATCATATAAAGCTAAAATGTTATGTTGCAGTTGAACTTAAAACATGTGAATTTATACCTGAATTTGGTAGTAAATTAGGATTTTATTTAACAGCACTTGATGAAAAAATAAAAGATTATAATGATAATCCATCAATAGGAATACTATTATGTCAAAGTAAAAATAATGAAATCGTTGATTATACATTAAAATATATAAATAAGCCTTTAGGAGTCAGTGAATATAAAATATTTAATGAATTACCAGAGAACTTATTAAAAGAATTGCCAACAGAAGAAGATATTAATCTTCATTTAGACATTGAAGAAGATAATTGTTAATGATATAATACGAGAAAGTGATTATAATAGTGGAATGGAAAGATGTAACTAATTATTTTACAGAAGAACAAATACATATTTAGAAATTGATTATGTAGGAAATGATAAAATTGAACTAGGGTTATATTCATCAAAAAATGATTTGTTTTTTGATATGGATAAATTATTTAAAATGTAATTTTTTAAATAGAGGTTATATATTATAGCCACAAAAAGGACAAACATTAGAGAGTTATAGAAATAAGGGTTATGCAAAAACACTTTTAAAATCACTATATGGTAATTATAAACAGAAATATGACAGAATGTTAATAGGAACAACAGAGAATAATATTCCTTTCTTTGTTAAACAGGGATTCGATAAATATGAAAAGACAATTAAGAATTTCTTTATTGATAATTATGATGAAGAAATTAAATATGGAGATTTAATTTGTACTGATTTAATATATTATTCAAAAGAATTAAAGAAAAAAAGTAGAGATGACTAGTAAGTTGTTGCTAAGATTAAATTTTGAAATTTGAAAAAAATAAGGAGGAATATATATGTTACATAAAATGAAGTTAAATGAAAGCCCATTTGAAAGAATAAAAAATGGAAAAAAAACAATAGAATTTAGGTTATATGATGAAAAAAGACAGCAAATAAAAATTGGAGATAAAATAGAATTTTCAAAATTGCCAGATTTGAAAGAAAAGTTGTTAGTTGATGTTGTTGAATTATATAGAGAAAATACTTTTGAAAAATTATTTAGAAAGATATGCCTAGATGAAGAAGAAATAATAAGAAAAACAAAATCTATGCATCAGTATTATTCGACAGAAAAAGAGAAAGAATATGGAGTTTTAGGTATTAAAATAAAAATTAATGTAGATAGTTTAAAGAATGATATTGAAAAATTTGTCCCATATAATGAACAAGAAAAAGTTGATAAGAAAATAATGCTAAAGTATATTAAAGATTTTGATGATGTATTAACTAGACAAAACGAATATGGGCATTTTACTAGTTCAGCATTTGTCCTTAATAAAGACAGGTCAAAAATTTTAATGGCATATCATAGAATATATAATTCTTGGGCATGGGTAGGAGGACATAGTGATGGAGATAATGATCTTTTATATGTTGCTATGAAAGAAGCAAAAGAAGAAACAGGAATAAAAAATGTTGTTCCAATTTTTAAAGATATTTATTCGCTAGAGTTAATTAATGTAAATGGTCATGAAAAAAGAGGAAAATATGTAGGTTCGCATGTTCATCTTAATGTTACATATTTATTAGAAGCTGATGAAAATGAAAAAATACATATAAAAGAAGATGAAAACAGTGGTGTAAGGTGGATACCAATTAATAAAATATTGGAGTCATCATCTGAACTATGGGTACGAGATAGAGTTTATGCAAAGATAATTGATAAAATGAAAAAAGATGGGATTATTAAGAATATCCAATAATGATTTGTGCAATAAGTTGTCGACAAGGTTGAATTTGAAAATTTAAACAAAAATATAAAATTTGGGATGAGTATAAAAGATGTAGGAGTAGGATTTGTTTATAGTAGATTTAATAAATAATTCAAAAGATTTAAAGAAAAATAAAATTATAATAATAGAGGGGAGAATAAACATTGGAAAAAGCAATTGAGTTTGAAATTGAAAATGAAAGTCTGAAAGAATATTTGGAAGAATGTTTAAAAGAAGATAATATAAATTATGAAATAAAAATTGAAGAAAGATGGATTCAAAAATATAAAGAAGCAAGCAAGTATTATCAGGTTTATTGTTTATATGTAAATAGTGTACAAATTGATAATGTAAAAAAGTATATAAAAGATTATCAAAATGGAAAGATTATTACTGAAGGGATTGAAGAACTGGAAAATGTTGAAGATGACATAATTGATAATAAATTTAAAATATTTACATATAAAAATTTCTTAAAATATTATTGGATAATTCTTATTCTAATTGGTATAGTGATAGTAATTGGGATAAAATTATAAAAATGTTGAAAAAAAAGGGGGAAAATTATGCGAAAAATTATATCATTACTATTAGTTGTTATTATTAGTATTATTAGTGTACCATCAGTAGCAGTAAGCAATATGTACAAAACAAATAAGAATGTTGGAAACACAGCATTAGGTGTAGGAAAATATAGAGAAGAGACAATCGAAAAGGCAAGTACTACAGAAGACATATATGTTCCATATCATGTGGGTTATACATTGTTAAAAAATGGTAGACTGAAAATTTTTTCAGAAAAAAATAGAATAATATCAGAAAAGATTCCAGTAGATAATAATAGTGTATATCATTTTAGAAATCTTTCAGCCAAATATGGAAATTGTTTTTATGTAATATACAATTCAAATAACGAAGCAATTAGTTATCTAAGAGCAAAGGAATCATCAACAGGAGAAGTAATTGAAGATATAAAAGTAATTATGCCAGAAAATGCCTCATATTTTAGGCTTGCTTGTGACTTAAATGTAAATAATAAGATGTTTGAAGCATCAAAATCTTATACAAAAGCAAATGTAAAAAAATCAGAACCAGCAGTTATATCATTTATTGATGATGACTGCAGAAGCGAGGTATACTCTGTTTTATATCCTTTGATAAAAAAACTGGATCTTCCATATACACTTGCATGTCCTCCTGACAATCTTGACGATAAAGATGGAAAGTATATGACAACAGAGCAGTTAAAAGAAGTTTATGCAAATGGAGTAAATGTAATCTTACACCATCGAAAAGAATATGCAATGACTGAATTTGATTCTATTGAATCTTATGAAAAAGATACGGAAATTTGCTTAGAAAAGCTTAATAATATGGGAATTGAAGCAAATGGAGTTGCATATCCTAATGGAATTGTGAATGATGACTATATGTCAGTTGTAAAAAAACATTTCAAACTTGGTTTTACCACTGATAGAGCAATTAATACTCTTCCTTATGAGTCATGCTATATTCATAGATGTGAGGTTTTTCCACAAAGTGGAATATATAATATTGATGATGCTAAATCTTTAGTTGATTCTGTAGCTGAGAATGGAGGCTGGTTAGTGTTTATGACACATTGTTGGTATAAAACATTTTCACCAGATGACTTAGAGGAACTTGTTAATTATATCAGAGAGAAAAATATTGAAATTTCAAATGTTACAAATGTAAGTGAAAAATATGCAAATTCTATTGATATAGGTATTGTAAAAAAACCGATTACAGATATGGCAGAAGACTTTTTTGTAATTGATTGTATGGGAAGAGAATATACGAATAATACTGCAATAAAAAATATTGAAGCAAATGATATTACAATAGTAGAAAAAAGTCCTGTTAAATGGAATGAAATATCAATTCCATACAATATAACAGTTACACTTAGACCTAATGGAAAGGTAATAGTTCATGATGAAGGAGAGCAAACCTCGCAAAAAAAACGCAATGTATCTGATAAAATTTATGTAACACCTAATAGTACATACAAATTAACAAATATGTCGGCAAAATATGGCAATTGTTTTTATGTAATATATGATTCGGATAATAATGTGATTAGTTATCAAGGAACCACAGATTCATCAATAGGAGAAACATTAGAAGAAAAAATAATTACAATGCCAGAAAATGCTTCATATTTTAGGCTTGCATGTGATTTAAATGTAAACAGTAAGATGTTTAAGGTATATCGTGCAAGCACAAAGTAGAATCAATATTATGGAGTAAAAAACTACAAAAGAAAGAGAGAAGACAATGTCAAATATTACAAAAAAAGCAATGGCACAATCATTGAAAAAAATGTTAATAGTAAAAGAATTAGATAAGATAACAATAACAGATATAACAAACGATTGTGGAATAAACAGACAAACATTTTATTACCATTTTAAAGATATTTATGACTTATTAGAATGGATTTTTGCAAATGAGGTAGTAGAAAAAATAGAAAAAGAAACAACAATAGAAACATGGCAAGAAAATTTTAAATATGTATTAGATTATATGTTAAAAAATAAAAAGTTTATTATAAAAACATATAATTCTTTAAGTAGAAAAACGCTAATAGATTTTTTATTTAAGCAATATAATACAATATTTATAGAAATAGTAAATGATTTGTCTAAAAATTACAATATAACAAAAGAAAATAAAATATTTATTGCAAATTTTTATAAATATGCATTTGCTGGAATAATAGAAAATTGGATTGTCACAGGAATGAAAGAAAGCCCAGAAAGTATAATAAAAAAATTAGATGTTATGATATCAGGAAACTTTGAAGAAGCGGTTAGAAAAATGTCAAATTAAAAATGTAAACCAAACTAGACAAAAAATGGATTATGTAAAAAAAATTTACAAATCCATTTTTTTGTTTATTGTAATTTTAATGTATTGTATGTAGGATAAAAGCACATAGTAAATAAGGAGGTTGATAAACTATGTATTATAGTAGTGGAAATTATGAGGCTTTTGCAAGACCAAAAAAGCCAGCAGATGTAGACAAAAAATCTGCATATATAGTAGGATCAGGACTAGCTGCATTATCAGCAGCATGTTTCTTGGTTAGAGATGGACAAATGAAAGGAAAA
Organism: uncultured Clostridia bacterium; assembly: GCA_934167135.1. Lineage (GTDB taxonomy): Bacteria > Bacillota > Clostridia > TANB77 > CAG-508 > CAG-269. The sequence continues at coordinate 10,019 of CAKPKI010000026.1, read as the reverse complement.
AATGTACACATTTTAGAGAAAGAACCAATACCAGGAGGAGCATGTGACGGATATCTTTATGATGGATTAGGATATGTAATGCGTGGTGGAAGAGAAATGGACAACCATTTTGAATGTATGTGGGATTTATTCCATTCAATTCCTTCAATAGAAACAGAAGGAGTAAGTGTACTTGATGAATATTATTGGCTAAACAAAGAAGACCCAAACTATTCATTAATGAGAGCAACAATGAATCGTGGCGAAGATGCACATACAGACAAAAAGTTTGCAATATCAGATAAAGGTGCAATGGAAATAATGCATTTATTTTTTACACCAGATGAAGAATTATATGACAAAAAAATAACAGACTATTTTTCAGATGAAGTATTAAATTCAAATTTTTGGCTATATTGGAGAACAATGTTTGCATTTGAAAATTGGCATAGTGCATTAGAAATGAAGTTATATATAAAAAGATTTATACATCATATTGGAGGATTACCAGATTTCACAGCACTAAGATTTACAAAATATAATCAATATGAATCAATGATTTTACCAATGATAGAATATTTGAAGAAATTTGATGTTCAATTCCATTATGGAACAAAAGTAGAAAATGTAAAATTTGAGGTATCAGAATATAAGAAAGTTGCAAAAAGTATAATAATTACAAAAGATGGAGAAGAGTCAAGTATAGATTTAACAGAAAATGATTTAGTATTTATTACAAATGGAGGATGTGTTGAAAATTCAAGTATGGGTAGTCAAAACACACCAGCAGAAATGAATACAGAAATTAAACCAGGTGGAGGCTGGGACTTGTGGCGTAAAATTGCAGAACAAGACTCAGAATTTGGAAATCCAGATAAATTCTGCTATGATCCAGAACTAACCAATTGGATGAGTGCAACAGTTACAACATTAGATGATAGAATTCCACCATATGTAGAAAAGATCTGTAAGAGAAATCCATTTAGCGGAAAAGTAGTTACAGGAGGAATTGTAACTGTAAAAGATTCAAATTGGCTATTAAGCTGGACATTTAACCGTCAGCCACAATTTAGAAGTCAACCAAAAGACCAATTAGTTGGATGGATATATGGATTATTTAGTGATGTACCTGGAAACTATGTTAAAAAACCAATGAGAGATTGTACAGGTAAAGAAATTTGTATGGAATGGTTATATCATTTAGGAGTACCAGAAAATCAAATAGAAGAATTGGCAGAAAATAGTGCTAATACAATACCTGTAATGATGCCATATATAGATGCATTCTTTATGCCAAGAAATGGAACAGATAGACCAAAAGTAGTTCCAAACAAATCGGTAAACTTCGCATTTTTAGGACAGTTTGCAGAAACTGAAAGAGATACAATATTTACAACAGAATATTCTATAAGAACTGCAATGGTAGCTGTTTACACATTACTAAATATAGACCGTGGTGTTCCAGAAGTTTGGGGAAGCACCTATGATATCAGAGATTTATTAAATGCTACAGTTAAGTTAAGAGATGGAAAGCCAATTACGGAAATGAATTTGGGATTAAAAGAGAGAATTGCGTTGAAAGAAGTTTTAAAACAAATTAAAGGTACTGATATTGAGAAAATTCTTAAAGAATATCATGTTATAAAAGAGGAAGATATATAATAAATAGAAAAAATCCACTGAATAATATTAGTGGATTTTTTATGCACATTCGACACTTTATTCAAAGCTTATATTTCAAGGATTTCTTTTGAAAATTTTATCAAAACCTTTATATAGTAACTATTTTTCATATTTGTTCTTCAAAAATGTAGTCAAAAAACAAAAAGTATGATATATTATAAAAAATTAACTAAAGGAAAATAAAAATGGAAAGAAAACAAAAAAACAAAATTAAGAAAATAATAATAACAGTATTATTAATAGTGATATCTATAACCATGATAGTTATTTATACAATAAAGACAAATGGGAAGTTAAGTACAACAGAAAAATTCATACAATATGATGGAGATATAATGGCAATGCCATATGGTCGAAGCGATATAGATGTTTATGCAGATGGAAAGATTTGGGCAAAATCAGTTGAATATGGAAAAGCCAAAAAAGAAATAACTTCAGAAGATATAGAAAAATTAAAAGAAAAACTAAAAGAAATTGATTATATGAACTTAAAAGAGCAATATAATGTATATGGAACAGGCAATTATGAAGAAATAACAATAAATTTAGATGGAAATAAAAAGAAAATTAGGTTAGACTATATAATGTCAAGATATGATTCAACAAATTTGCCAAAAGAATTAAATGAATTTATGAGATTATTTAAAGAAACAATATATGAAAAGAAAGAAGAATAAGAAAGGAATAAAAAAATGTTTTTTGCAAAAGCTGGAGAATATGAACCATGTGGAATGTTTACAATGCAACATTTTGAACTAATAATTATAACAATATTAGGAATAGTGTTTGCTTTAAAAAATACACTAAATAAAACAAAAGAAGAAATAAAAGAAATAATAAAAAGATGTACAATAATAATGTGGGGATTGGAAATAATAATGATAATTTTTAAATTATGTACAGGAGATGTAAGAAATTTAAACAATTATGTGCCATTATACTATTGTAGTTTATTATTGTATGCAGGATTATTAAGCTCTTTTGGAAAAGGAACAATAAAAAGAATTGGAGATGTATTTTTAGCAACAGGTGGAATAATCGGAGGGGTAGTATTTATAATACTTCCAACAACTTCATTACCATCATATCCAATGTTACACATTGTTAGTCTGCATAGTTTTCTATTTCATGGTACGATGATATATTTAGGATTATTAATAAATATTACAAATTATATAGAATTAAAAGCAACAGACATAAAATACTTTTCTATTTTAGTAGGATGTATTTGTGTATTAGCATATATAATAAACAAAAAATTTGGTAGTAATTTAATGTTTATTTCACAAAATTTCCCTGGAATGCCCATAGAAATTATATATAATATAACAGGGAAATATTATACTCTAGTAATGAGTTTAGCACAAATGACACTTCCATTTTATATTGTTTATGGAGTTCTTCAAATAGCAAATAAGAAGAAAAAAAGTGAGCTAAAAGATAAAGTAGAGATAGTCCAAGGAGGAAATGATGAAAAAATTAGTATTAATTGATGGAAATAGCATAATGAATAGAGCATTTTATGGAATAATGGGAAGTAAAATGTTAACAACAAAAGATGGAAAATACACAAATGCCATATATGGATTTTTAGCAATCATGTTCAAAATATTAGATGACATAAAACCTGAATATTTAGCAGTAGCATTTGATATGAGAGGAAAACTAAAAAGAAAGGAATTATATGAAGGGTACAAGGCTAATAGACATGGAATGCCAGAAGAACTTGCAGAACAAATGCCTATGATAAAAGAAATATTAAAAGCAATGAATATAGACATAATAGAAAAAGAAGGATATGAGGGAGACGACATATTAGGAACACTTGCAAAATATGGAGAAAAACAAGGATTAGAAGTAACAATACTTTCAGGAGATAGAGATACATTTCAGCTTGCAAGTGATAATATAACAATAAGAATTCCGAGAACAAAATCTGGAAAAACAGAAACAGAATATTATAACAGAGCAAAAATAATAGAAGAATATGGACTTGAGCCAGAACAATTAATAGAAGTAAAAGCCTTGCAAGGAGATACATCTGATAATATTCCAGGTGTCCCAGGAGTAGGTCCTAAAACAGCAATATCATTAATCAAAAGATATAATACAGTAAAAGAACTATATGAGAAAATAGAAGCTGGTGAAGATGATTTAAAAGGAAAACAAAAAGAAAATATAATTGCAAATAAAGAAATGGCAGAACTTTCAAGAACACTTGGAAAAATTGATACAAATGTACCATTAGAAGATACGCTTGAACAGATTAAGGTTGAAGAGTGGGATAAAACAAAGGTTTTAGAAATTTTTGAAGAATTACGTTTTAACAGATATATAGATAGGTTTGGACTAAGAAATGAAATAGGAGAAAATAATAAAAAATTAGAAGAAAAACATTTTGAAATTGTTGAAGAAACACAAATTCCAAAAGTAGAAAAACTATATTATTATTTACAAACAGAAGAATGTAATAATCCAGAATTCATTATCAAAAGAAAAATAACAGGAATAAGCATATATTTAGATAATAAATTATATTATATAGTTGAAAATAAAGATTTTGAACAACAATTAAAAGAATTGTTTGAGAACGAAAAAATAGAAAAATATGGTTATGATTTAGCACAAGATTATATTTTACTAAAACAAATAGGAATTACCATAAAAAATATATCATATGATGCCAAAATAGCAGCTTACATTTTAAATCCAACAAGTAAGTACACATTAGATGTAATAGCAAGAGATTATTTAGAAATAGATAATGGAGAATATTTGCAATCTCAAGGAGCAACTAAAGAAGAGGAACAAACCTCACTATTTGAAATGCAAGAACCAAAAAAAGATAACACTGCAAAAATTGAAAACTCATTGTATGCAGAAGAGATTTATAAATTATCAGAAATTACAATGAAAAAATTAGAAGAAATAGATGCAGTAGAATTATTTAAAAACATAGATATGCCAACAGTAGAAGTATTAGCAGAAATGCAATGGAACGGCATGTATGTTGATTTACAAGAACTAGAAGATTATGGAAAACAATTAAAAGAAAAACTAGAAATTTTAACACAAGAAATATATGAACTTTCAGGAGAAGAATTTAATATAAATTCAACAAAACAATTGGGTGAAATTCTATTTGAAAAATTAAAATTGCCAGTAGTAAAGAAAACAAAAAGCGGATATTCAACAGATGTAGATGTTTTAGAAAAACTAAGAGATGAACATCCTGTAATAGAAAAGATATTAGATTATAGACAATTGATGAAATTAAATTCAACATATGTAGAAGGAATGAAACCATATATAAATCCTAAAACAAAGAGAATACATTCATTTTTTCATCAAACAATAACAGCAACAGGTAGAATAAGCTCAACAGAGCCAAACCTTCAAAATATACCAACAAGATTTGAATTAGGTAAACAACTAAGAAAAGTATTTAAACCAGCAGATGGATATTTATATATAGATGCAGACTATTCACAAATAGAATTAAGAGTGTTAGCACATGTATCTAATGATGAACATATGGTACAAGCATTTATAAATGGAGAAGATATTCATAAACAAGCTGCATCAAAAGTATTTAATACTCCAATAGAAGAAGTTACAAAAGAACAAAGAAGTAATGCAAAAGCAGTAAATTTTGGAATTGTTTATGGAATAAGTGACTTTGGATTAGGAGAACAATTGCATATATCCAGAAAAAAGGCAAAACAATATATTGAACAATATCTAGAACAATATTCAGGAATAAAGCAATTTATGACAGATGTTGTTGAAAATGCAAAAGAAAATGGATATGTAGAAACACAATTTAAAAGGAGAAGATATATACCAGAATTAAAATCAAGTAATTATATGGTACGTCAATTTGGGCAAAGGGCGGCAATGAATACACCAATACAAGGAACAGCAGCAGATATTATGAAAATTGCTATGATAAATGTTTTAAAAGAATTAAAATCGAAAAATATGAAGTCAAAAATAGTACTTCAAGTTCATGACGAAATGATGATAGAAGCACCAGTAGAAGAAGTGGAAGATGTTAAAGAAATAATAAAAAATTGCATGGAAAATGCATGTCATTTAAATGTTCCATTAATAGCAGAAGTATCAGAAGCTATTAATTGGTATGATTGTAAATAAAACTCTAAAAAGGAGAGAGATACTTGAAGAAGAAAAAAAGAAAGAGTAGTAAAATGTTACTAATAATATTAATACTAATAGTGTTAGTTTTTATGTCAATAGAACCGATAAAAAAACAGATTACCAAAACTGTATATAAAAAAGATTACTCAGAATATGTAAATAAATATGCAGAACAATACGGTGTTGAGGAAAATTTGATATATGCATTAATAAAGGCAGAAAGTAACTTTAATCCCAATGCAGTATCTCATCAAAATGCAAAGGGATTAATGCAACTAATGCAATCAACTGCTGAGAATTTAGCCAAAAAAAGTAAAATAAATTTGAATAATGATAATATATTAGAACCAGATATTAATATACAATTAGGAACGCAGTATATTTCAACATTGCTAAATAAATATGAATGTGTGGAAGTTGCACTTGCAGCATATAATGCTGGAAGCGGGAATGTGGATAAATGGATAAATTCAGGAACTATAAAAGCAGATGGTTCTGATATAGAAAATATACCGTATAAGGAAACAAATACATATGTCAGAAAAATCATGAGGGATTACGAAATTTATAAAAAATTATGATGCAAATAATTGACAAAATCAACAGAGATTGTTAATATATATGCAGAAGTTTTGCGACTGGAAATGGAGGACTTAGATGATATTATATCCGAATGTACATTTTAATAATGTTCGAGAAATAACAACAAAATTCTTACAAAACAATAAAATAAATGCATTAATATTAGATGTAGACAATACGCTAATAGACTATGATAAAAATTTGCCAAAAGAGACAATCAACTGGGCACAAGAATTAAAGAAAAATGATATAAAATTATACATATTATCAAATACAAATAAAAAAGAAAAAGTAAAAGCAGTTTCAGAAAAATTAGGAATAGAATATATGTACTTTGCAAAAAAACCATTGAAAACAGGATTTAAAAAAGTACAGAAAATTTTAAAAGAAGAACCACAGAATATAGCAGTAGTTGGAGATCAAATATTTACTGATATAGTAGGTGGAAATAGATGTAAAATGTTTACAATATTAGTAGAGCCAATTGCAGAAAAAGACATTTGGATAACAATGATAAAAAGACCATTAGAGAATGCAATAAAACGAAATTATCATAAAAAAATAGATAAAGGAAGTAAATAAAATGTATATAAATGATACTTATATAGGATTCTATATAGCAATTGCAATAATAGGTTTGGCAGTAGGACAGTTTTCAGACTGGATGAATAGACGATTACCAGAAAATAAAAAACTAATTTCCAAAGATATATTTAGAGCCTTAAAAGTTCAATTTAAGCCTAACTATATTTTAATGATTATAACTTCCGCAGTATATGTAGGACTTGTATATTTTTGGGGAGTGCAAAAATATTTAATAGGAAATTTAGAGCTGATAAAATATATATTATTAGTACCAATGCTTTTATCTGCATTTGTAATAGATTATAAATCTAAAATTATACCTAATAGGCTTAATTTAACAATGTTTGAAATTGGTATGGTAATAGCATTTTTATATGGATTTTCTAATGTTGCTATTACAATAGACTTATTATTTGGAATGCTTGCTGGGGGAGGAATATTTTTAGTTATTGCATTAATTGGTCGATTAATATATGGGAAAGAAGCTTTAGGGCTGGGAGATGTAAAATTTATGTCAGCATTAGGCTTATATTTTGGACTTACAAATACATTAATAATTTCAGTAATGGCATTTTTAATGGGAGCAATTGTTGGAATTATTTTGATAATATTTAGAATAAAAAAAGGAAGCGAATACATACCATTTGGACCATTTATAGTTATATCTACTTTTATTTGTATGTTTACACCAGCTGAAGTTATAATAAATTTATTGCAAAAAATATTTTCGTTAGGAATTTTTTAATACCAAAAACTATATGTACATATTATTAGGAAGGAATGAAAAAAATGAACTCAAAAATGCAGTGGTTAAGAAATCAATTATTAACATCTAATTTACAAGGAATGATAGTTACAAATCCAGTAAATATAAGATATTTAACAAATATTCAAGCAGAAGGTGTATTATTGGTAACAAGAAAAGAAAACATATTTATAACAGATGGAAGATATATCGAAGATGTTCACAATACATTAACATTGTTTGATGAGATAGTAGTTTATGATGCAAGGGGACTATCAAAAGAAGACTATGAAAATTTCTTTATATTTTGTGAAAATGTTGGTTTTGAAGAAAACTATGTAACATATGCTAAATATAAAGAATATATGCATAAATATAAGGTTAATTGTTTAGTAGAAACAGAAAATATGATAGAAAAACAGAGAATGATAAAAGATGAAGAAGAAATAGAAGATATAAGAGAAGCTTGTAAAATAACAGATGAATGTTTTGAGCATATTGTAAAATATATTAGACCAGGAATGACAGAAAAACAAATAGCCAGAGAAATAGACTATTATTATTATAAACATGCTGAAGGAACATCATTTGAAACAATAGTTGCTTCAGGAGAAAATTCATCAAAGCCACATGCAATTCCAACAGATAGAAAAATTCAAAAAGTAGATATAATAACAATAGATATGGGATGTAGAATTAATGGATATTGTTCAGATATGACAAGAACAATATTTGTTGGAGAAGTGCCAGAACATATGAAAGAAGTTTATAATTTAGTATTAAAAAATCAAGAACAAGCATTAGATGATATTCATGATGGTGCAAATACAAAGCAAATATCTAAAATGGTAGATAATGATTTTAGATTGCATAACTATGATTTGATACATGCATTAGGACATGGAGTTGGACTAGATATACATGAAGGACCTGTTTTAGGAATTAATTCAGAAACAATACTTAAAGAGAATATGGTTGTTACAGATGAACCAGGTATTTATATACCAGGACAATTTGGAATAAGAATTGAGGATACAGTGCTTGTTAATAAAGCAACATGTGAACCTCTTACTAAGTCATCAAAAAAATATGTTATTGTAAAATAAATTACAAAGGAGAAAAAATATGGCTATAATTAAAGATGGAATATTAATGAAAGTTGAAGAATCTGATATGGTTGATGGAGTGTATGTTATACCAGAAGAAGTAACTAAAATATCAGAACAAGCTCTTTCAGAAGAATATACAGAAGAAAAAGAACAAGATACATGGATGATAGTTAGAAAAGAGAAAAAATCTGAGAAAATAAAGAATTTTATAAAAAGAATATTCCATAAGACTTGATTTTTAGGCAGATATAGTGTAAAATGGAATAAGTTGAAAATTATGTAAAGAAATTGAAAGGAGAAATTAACATGGCAGGAGTATATTCAGCAGGAGATTTTAGAAATGGAACAACATTTGAAATGGACGGAGGAGTATTTAGAGTTGTAGAATTTCAACATGTAAAACCAGGAAAAGGTTCAGCATTTGTAAGAACAAAATTAAAAAATGTAATAACAGGGGCAGTTTTGGAAAAAACATTTAACCCTTCAGATAAATACCCAGGAGCAGATATTGAAAAGAAAAATATGCAATATCTATATAATGATGGAGATTTATATTATTTTATGGACAATGAAACATATGACCAAATGCCACTTGGAAAAGATGATTTAGGTGATTGTTTAAAATATTTAAAAGAAAATATGGAAGTTACAATACTTTCATTTAAAGGAAAAGTATTTGCAGTAGAACCACCAATATTTGTAGAATTAGAAGTAACATATACAGAACCAGGATTTGCTGGAAATACAACAACAACATCAGGAAAACCAGCAACATTAGAAACAGGATTAGAATTACAAGTTCCTATGTTTGTAAACATTGGTGATGTATTAAGAATAGATACACGTACATGTGAATATATGGAAAGAGTATAAGAAAGGAATAAATAATGTCAGAAAAAGAATTATTAGAAAAAATTGAGAAACTAGAAAAAAGAATTGCAGAATTAGAAAAAAATGTTTCAGAAATTCAAGAGGATATTTATGAATTCGTAGAAGAAGAACCAGAAGATGGTTCATGTGTAGGACATTGCTCATGTTGCAGTGGATGTGAAGAATAAATACAACAAAGAAACCAGTTAGTTCGTTAGAATGAAGCTGGTTTTTTTTATATAATAGGAAAGTGATACTTTCCTATTATATAAAAAGCTACAATCGCTAGCCATTTGAGATTTTCTCCT
>CAKPKI010000025.1 GCA_934167135.1 uncultured Clostridia bacterium | reverse complement strand
ATGTTGAGATGATCAGATCTGACGGAAAAGTACATGAGGATTTAAGAATCTTCTTAGAAAAAAAATTATAAAATAAAGATTTTCTTTTGTTTTTGGGGGTAGCAATTAATATAGCTACCTCATTTTTATATACTAGGAAGGTAGAACTTTATAATTGACTTTTTTTGCAAAATGTACTAATATATTAATATAAAAGAAAAGAGGATAAAGAATGGAAGTAATAGATATTTTAAGAAAATTAATATCGTTTAATACGATAGAAGATAAAGAAAACAAAGAAATAATAGAATGGATTGAAAAATACTTACAAGAAATAGGATTTACATGCACAAAAATAATAGATGAAACAACACAAAAAGGATGTTTAATTGCAGAAATAGGAGAAAATCCACAATTAGCATTTTGTGGTCATTTAGATACTGTAAATGCAACAGAAAAATGGAAAAGAAACCCATTAGAACTAACAATAGAAGATGATAAAATATATGGTTTAGGAGTTTGTGACATGAAAGGTGGAATTTCAGCCTTTTTAAAAGCATGTTCTAATATAAATAAAGAGAAATTAAAAAATGGTGTAAAACTATTTTTCACATATGATGAAGAAATTAATTTTGAAGGAATTAACCTATTATTAAAAAATAAAGTTAAATTTCCAAAATTATTAATTTTAGCAGAACCAACTGATCTAAAACCAGTAACTGCAACTAAAGGGTGTATTGAAATGAAGGTAACATTTTATGGTAAATCTTCACATTCAAGTATGCCTGACCAAGGAAAAAGTGCAATAATGGAAGCACATAAATTTATTGGGGAATTATTGGAATTTTATGAAGAACTAAAAAAAGAAACAAACGAAATTTTCTCTATACCATATACAACTATCAATATAGGAAAAATTAATGGTGGAGATGCAATAAATAAAGTCCCTGATGAATGTTGTATAGAATTTGATGCTAGAACTATTGCAAAAGAACACAATAAAATAATAATAGAAAAAGTAAAAAGTATATTAGAAAAATATGAAGCAAAATTAGAAATAGGTATAGATATAAAATCAAACATAAACACAAATGAAAAAATGATAAAAGAAATAGAAAAAATGACACAATGTAAAGCACAAAGTGAAAATTATGTAACAGAAGCAAGTTTTATACCAGAGTCAGAATCAATCATTCTAGGAGTTGGACCTGTTACTGCACATCAATGTGATGAACATATAGAAATAGAAAAACTAGAAAAATTAGTAAAGATTTATGATAATATTTTACAAAACTATGAAATGTTTTTATAGAGGAGTAAACCTAAATGGAAGTAATGGATGGGAGAAAATTAGCAAATACAATAATAGAAGATTTAAAATATAAGTGTAATGAATTAAAACAAAATGGAATAAATCCTAAATTTGCAGTAATCCTAGTAGGGGATGACAAAGCATCACAAATATACATAAAAAACAAAAGTAAAGCTTCAGAGCAAATTGGAATAAAATTTGAAGAATATTTGTTAAGTAAAAATATCAAACAAAAAGAACTAATAGATTTAATAAAAAAATTAAACAATGATGTATTGATACATGGGATATTATTACAAAGTCCAATTCCAGCTCATTTAGACTTAAATGAAGCATTTAGAGTAATAGCTCCTGAAAAAGATATAGATGGATTTAATCCACAAAATATAGGTAAATTATCTTTAAATCAAGATACATTTGTACCATGTACACCATATGGGGTTATGAAAATATTAGAAGAATATAATATTAATTTAAAAGGAAAAAATGTTGTAATTATAGGTAGAAGTAATATTGTAGGAAAACCATTAATACAATGTTGTTTAAATAAAGATGCAACAGTTACAATATGTCATTCAAAGACAAAGGACATAGAAAAATATACAAAAGAAGCAGATGTAATTATGGTATCTGTTGGAGAACCAGAATTTTTAAAACAAGATATGGTAAAAGATGGAGTAGTAATTATAGATATAGGGATAAACAGAAATGAAGAAGGAAAAATAGTGGGAGATGTAGATTTTAAAAATGTAAGTAAAAAAGCTAGTTATATAACACCGGTACCAGGGGGAGTTGGACCAATGACTGTAGCAATGCTTATGAATAATGTTATAAAATCTGCGTCACATTCAATTAAATAGGTTTAGGGGGCATATATAGATGGAATATTCTATATATGTCTTTTAATTTTATAAAAAAGGAGTAGTTTAAATGAAAATAGAAGAAATATCAATAAATACAAAAGAGTATCCACAAAAACTACAAAATATTTATAATCCACCAAAAAAATTGTATGTTTTAGGAAATATACAATTATTAAATAAAAGTTCAATTGCTGTTGTAGGAGCAAGAAAAGCTACATGGTATGGAAAAAAAGTGGCATTTAATATTTCTGAAGAATTAAGTTGCAATGGAAAAGTAATAATAAGCGGATTAGCATTGGGAATTGATACTTATGCACATTTAGGAGCTCTAAAAGCATTAGAAAAAAATAGTTGTAGTGTAGGAACAATTGCGGTCCTTGGGAGTGGGATTGATAATATATATCCAAAAGAAAATATAGAATTGGCAAGAGAAATTATAAGAAAAAATGGGTGTATTGTATCAGAATATCCTGTGGGAGTTGGTCCTAAAAAAGAACATTTTCCTCAAAGAAATAGAATAATAAGTGGTTTGACTGATGGTGTTTTAGTAGTGGAGGCTTCTAAAAGTAGTGGTGCTTTAATAACTGCTGATTTTGCATTGGAACAGGGAAAGGATGTGTTTGCTATTCCTGGTGATATCAATAAATTGGAGAGTGAGGGGTGTAATGAGTTGATAAAAGATGGAGCTGTGCTTGTGACGACCGCAAAAGAAATACTAAATAATATTTAAATAAACTTGAAAATAAAATAGAAAATGTGTATACTAAAATTAACAGAAATACAGAAAGGAAAAAAAGTATGGAGAGTAGTGGAATTGAAAGTTTAAAAGAATTAATAAAAAGGATAGAAATAACAGAAGATAACAAAGAACAAATAGATGAAATGAAAGAACTTATAGAAGAAGAAGAATATGCAGATGCAATAGAGTTATTAAAAGAATTGAAAAGTGAAGGAAAAATAAAATTAAAGACAACAGTTACAATACATAAAAATAATGAAGAAAAGGAAGATGAAGAGGAAGACGAGGAACCTCTATTTAAAGAAGAATTTATTCCAGAAGAAATAGAAAAAAAGGAAGAAAAAAGTGATAAAATATATCCAGATACATTATCAAATGTAGAATTAGAAGAAAGATATATAGGATTATTATTGGAAAATCCAAAAGCAATATCAATGTATTATATATTACATGGTGATTGTTATTTTGAAAGTGATAAATTATTGAATTTATATAAGAGTGTTCTATTTACAGAGGGGCAAGCATATGCACCACAAATAGCAAAAAATGAATTTAACTTTGCAAAAGAAGGAGCAGAAACATACCAACAAAAAACAGAATTAAAAGAAAAAGCGAGAAAAGGAAAATATGATTTTGAAAAAACATATGTAGAATTAAGAAAATTATTTGAATTAAGAAAAAATTATTTAAAAAACCCTATAAAAGAAACACAAGATGAAATTGTAGATATTGTACACTATGCATTATATGACCAAATGACAATTCAAGAAGTTAAAGATGCAATTGTTCAAATAACAACAACAGAAAAGTTTAAAAGAGCAGTATTAAGTAGTCATATAACAGAGTTTTTATTAACAGGTGATAATAGTTTAACAACAGGACTAGAATTTCCATTCCCAATATTAAGTAGTGTATTTAAAGGACTTAGAAAAGGAGAAACGATGGCTTATGCTATGCCATCTAACTCTGGAAAAAGTAGATTTACAATTAATATTGCTGCAAATTTAGCATTTATACATCACAAAAAGGTATTAATAATATCAAACGAAATGTCAGAAGAAAAAATGAAGTTGTGTTTAATAACAACAGTTATAAATAATGAAAAGATTCAAAAGTTACATGGACAACCATTATCAAAAACAGAAGGAGAATTATTGGAATTTAAATTTAGACCAGATGAAGGTGTTGATGTTGAAGTTGATGAAGATGGATATGTTGTTAAAAAAGAGAATGAAACACAAAAAGAATTTGCAAAAAGACTTATGAAAATATCTAACGAATTTAAAGAAACAGTAAAAGTAACAAAGTGGATTGATGAACAAATAAAAAATTCAATATATTTTGTAAATATTACAAACCACACAAATGACGAATTAGAAAAAGTTATACTAAATTATTATTATAAAGAAAAAATTGAGTATATGTTTTATGATACATTAAAAACTGATACAGAAAATATAGGAAATGGAGAAGAATTGAAAAAAACAGCTACAATTCTTTCTAACTTGGCACAAAATCTTGGAATATTTATTGCATCATCATTACAGTTAACTGAAAGCAGTACTTTGCCTATAAATCTAACTATAAATGATTTGGCGGTAAGTAGAACTGTAAAAGAAGTTCTTGATACATTGTGTTTAATAAAACAAATTCATAATGAAGATTTAGATAAATATGAATATTCATTAGAAGAAGTTGATACAGAGTTTTATGAGCTAAAAAGATATAAGGATCCTGATGTAAGATATTATGCATGTGTTGTAGATAAGAATAGAGCTGGTGCAAAACCAAAAGTAGTATTTAGATTAAATTTGGCATATAACATGTGGCATGAATTAGGATATTTAAGACTTAAATCTACTCAGGAAAATGAAGATTAAATTAAAATAAAAAATTATATATAAGCCCAGTAGTTTTAAGCTATTAGGGCTTTATTCTTGCAGATAAGTATGGTAAAATAGAGGTGTCAAATAAAATAATAGGAGATAAATATGGAAATAACTGAAACAATGTCAAAACAAATAACTGAAACAGCATATTTAACAACAGAAAATACAAAAAGGTATAGACCAATTTTAAGATACTTTTATGAGCAATATGAAAGAATAAATTATATGCTATATAAAGAAGATGTATGGAATGAATTGCAAGGCAAGCCAAATTTTGAAAATTACACAATAGAAATGTGTGAAAATGACCTTACAGGACTAGTAAATTGGGGAAATCTAACAGCATTGCAAGACACGAATAATGTAACAACAGTAGAAGAATTTAAGCACAGAAAATTTAGATATCAGCTAACAGAATTTGCAGTAGAGATAGAGAGATTAGTAATTAAATTAGAGAATTTGCACATAGAAGGTACATCACTAGAACCCAAGCTAATTGAAAGAATAAAAGAAGAAATAGAAAGTATTGAAAAGACATCCTTAAAAGATGAAAAAGAAGTATTAAGTTTATGGGAAAATCTAAATAACGACTTTAAAAGACTAAATCAGGATTATCAAGATTACATAAAAACATTTTATAATATCAAAATGGAAGAGGTTGCTAAATCAAAACAATTTATAATATATAAAAATGATTTAGTAAGGTACCTAAGAGAATTTATTAAATTACTTCAAGAAAATTCCTATATAATAGAAAAGAAACTAAAAGAAATACACAAAAACACAGAAGAAAAATTTTTAGAAAAAGTACATTTAGGACAAAAGCGAATAGTAAGAATAGACAAGCTAGATGAGCAAATAGATGAAAACGAAATAATAAATAGAAATTATGAAAAATGGCAAAACATAAAAAAGTGGTTTTTAGGAGATAGTACTCATTTAAGTGAAGTTGAAAAAGTTAATGAAAAAACAACAGAAATCATTAGAAAAATAACAAGAATAGCAAACCAAATAGCAGAATCAAAAGGAAATGTAAGTAGTAAAAAAGCAGAATATAAGAAAATCTGTGAAATGTTTGCAAATACCAAAACAACAGAAGAAGCACATAAACTATCAAGTTTAGTATTTGGAATGTTTAACACAAGACATACCAAAGGAAATTATGTAAGAGAAACAGATAGTATAAATAGTAGTTTATTAGATGAAACACCAAACGAATATGAAATAAAGCCACGAATAAGAGAATACAGAGAAAAACTACCAAAAGTTGCAATAAAAGATAAGACAAAAGAAAAACAAGCACAAATACAAAAATACTTAAAACAATTAGAAGAAAACCAAAGAGAAATAGAAAAATACATAAAAAATGGAAAAATAGATATAAAAAATTTACCTACAATAAAGAGTAGTTTTAGAAAAACATTGTTACAATGGGTAAGTAAAGCTGGATTAATGCCAAATAAACAAATAACAATAGAAAATGGTAAAAAAATAAAATTAATATATCCACAAAATAAAGAAAGATGTACACTAAAATGTGAAGATGGAGATTTAGAAATGCCAGCTTTTGAGTTGGAATTTCTAGAAGGGAGAGCAAATTGACAACATTTGAAAAATTATTAGAAAATTATTGGTTTGTAAAAGACTTAAATTCAGATGAATATAATTCGATAAAACAAGATTTAGATACAGAAACACAAAACTTTATAAAAAACAAACTAGGTTACAAACTAATAGTAAATCCGTATATAGTAAAAATGGAAAAATTACCAGGAAAGCCACAAACATTTATGGGAATAAATCGATTTAACTCAAAACTTGAATATGTATTTTTGTGTTTAATACTAATCTATTTAGAAGAAAGAACAAAAGGAGAACAGTTCATTTTATCAGGTCTAATTGATTACATACAAAATTTAACAGCAGAGGTAGATTTGCAAGAAATAAAAATAGATTTTACACAATATCCACAAAGAAAGGCAATGGTAAATGTATTAAGATTTATAAAAGAAATGGGATTTATTATTATGTATGACGGAGATGAAAATAAATTTGCCGAAAACATAGAAAATGATATATTGTATGAAGTAACAGGAGTTTCAAAATATTTTATGAGAAACTTTTCAAGTAATATAACAGAATGTAATACATATACAGATATTTATGAAAATGAACAGTTAGGACTTGAACAAGACAAAGGAAAAGAAAGAAGACAAAGAATTTATAGAAGACTATTTACAGAGAATGTAGTGTATAAAGAAGATAGTGAAGACCAAGACTATAATTATATAAGAAATTATAGAGGAATAATAAACCAGGATGTAGATAAAATGCTTGAATCAACATTAGAAGTACACAAAAATGGAGCATATATATTACTAACAGAAAATAAAAACTTTAAAAATACTTTTCCATCAAATAAGGCAATATCTGATGTTGTAAGTTTTGTGAATACAGTAATAGTGGAAAGAATAAAAGATAATGAATACAAAAAAAACATAGATGACACAATAAAAATTTCAGAAATTCAAATGTCAAAAATTATAAGAAGTGTAAAAGAAAGATACAATAAAGGTTTTAGTAAAGAATATAGAGAAATGCCAGAAGATAAATTGTTAATAGAAGTAGTAGAATATATGAAACAATTTGATATGATAAGATATAATGAAAAAGAAAGAGAATACATAATTATGCCAATGTGTTTTAAAATAATCGGAAAATATCCAAAAAGTTTCGAAGAAAAATAAATTTGGTATTTAGAAGGGAATAAAAAATGGAACAAATACACGAAAAAAATAGATGGGAAATAAAAAAAATAGGGCTATTAAATTATTGGTGGTATGATGAAGAGGAATTTGAATTTTCAGATGGAAGACTGATACTAAGAGGAACAAATGGTTCAGGAAAAAGTGTAACAATGCAAAGTTTTATACCATTATTATTAGATGGAAATAAATCACCAGAAAGACTTGATCCGTTTAACACGAAAGCAAGAAAAATAGAAGACTATGTACTTGGATATGGTAATGATATAAAAGAAGAAAACACAAGTTATTTATATATGGAATTTATGAAAAAGGAAACCAAAAACTATTTAACAATAGGAATGGGATTAAGAGCCAAAAAGAATAATGGAGTAAACTTTTGGGGATTTATAATAAAAGATGGAAGAAGAATAGGAAAGGATTTTTATTTATATAAAGATTTAGGAGATAAAATACCACTAACAAAACAAGAGTTAAAAAACAGAATTGGAGAAGGTGGACAAGTTGTTGATACCAGAGCTGAATATGAGAGATTAGTAAATGATAATATATTTGGGTTTGAAACAAGCACAGAATATCAAGAATTTATAAAATTATTAATTGAAATAAGAACTCCAAAACTATCAAAAGATGGATTTAAACCATCAATAATAACAGAAATAATGTCAAACAGTTTAAGAGGGCTATCAGATGATGACTTAAAAGCAGTATCAGAATCAATAGAAAATATGAACAAAACAAAAGAACAACTAGAAATGCTTGGAATAAGCAGTAAAGCACTAAAACAAATAATTACACCATATGACAATTACAATAAACGTGTATTATATGATAAAGCAAAAAAATATGATTTAACACAAAAAAGATATGTAAAAACTCAAAGAGAAGAAAAAGAGATTGTAGAAAAATTAAAAACAGCAGAGGAAATGTTAGAACAAAAAAATGAAAAACAACAAGAATTAGAAAAAGAGTTACAAGTATATAAATTTAAGCAAAAAGAGTTAATGTCAAACGAATTATGGAAGAAAAAAGAAGAACAGGCAGAAATGGAAAAACAAATAAATGAATATACACAGGAAATAAAAGAAAAAGAGATAAAAGAAGATGAGAAAAAATCAGCAATAAGAAAAAAAGAAGATGAACAAAAAAGAGCAAAAGAAAATTATGAAATAAGCAAAGAAAGATTTTCGTCAATAAATAATGAAATGGAACAAATTGCAAGAAACATAGATTATGATGAATATTTTTTCAAAAAAGACGAAATAAAAATAAATGAGAAATTTAATTATCATAGTTATCAAGAAGACATAAAAAGATACATAACAAAGATTGAAAATGGTAAAAAAGCATTAGAGAAAGAAAAAATGCTAGAAAATGAATATGGCAGAGCATTAGAAGATTTAGACAAAGAGAAGTTAGAAAAAACAAAACAGGAAAGTCAGACAACAAAATCAAGAAATGAATTGCAAAATAGTAAAGAAACTTTTATAGAACAAATTTATAAATGGGAAAAAGAAAATGAATTCTTAAAAATAGAGCAAAATGAATTAAATGAAATATCAAAAAATGTTCAAAATTATGGAGAGAAAGCGGAATATGGAGATATCCAATTTGCTCTAAATAAACCATATAACAATAGAAAACAAGAAATACTAAATATTAAAGCAAAAAAAAATGTAGAAAGAGAAAACTTAAATAGCGAAATTGGCAAAATAAAACAACAGATTTTAGAATGGAAAAATGCAAAAGAGCCAGAACCTGAAAGAAGTAAAAAGATAGAAGAAAACAGAAAAAGATTAAAAGAACACCAAATTCCATTTATAGAATTTTATAATGCAGTAGACTTTAAAAAAGATTTAGATGAAAAGACAAAAGGAGTATTAGAATCTGCACTTGCTGATATGGGAATACTAGATGCACTAATAATTCCTAAAGAATACACAGAAAAAATCAAACAGGTAGACCTTAATTTTGTAGATAAATATTTATTTGAAAAACCAGTTGAATTTAACTATGATTTAAGCCAAATGTTAGAAGTTAAATTACCACAAACAACGAAAATAAAAGCAGAAACAGTATTTAATGTATTAAAAAGTATTATGATAGAAGACAAAACATCAGATACATATGTAAATGAAAAAGGAGAATATAAAATAGGTATTCTACAAGGTATTGCAGATAAAGAGGAAAAAGCAAAATTTATTGGTTTAGAAGCAAGAAAAGAATATAAGCAAAAACAAATTGAAAATTTAGAAAATGAGCAGATAGAATTAGAAAGTCAAATACAAAATTTACAAGATGGAATTAATGATTTAGACCAAAAAATTAACAGAATAGAAGAAGAGTACAAAAACTTTCCAACAAAAAACGAATTAGAAAATGCGTATAGTTTATTAAGAACAAATATAATTAGATTAGAAGCAATAAAAGTAAATGTAGAAAAATTAGAAAATGTGTTAACAGAAAAGCTAGAAAGATTAAAACAAGCTAAGGAAGAAACAAAAATCGAAACTTCAAAATTAAGATTTAATGCTACACTAGATGCATATACACAAAATTTAGACTTAGCAAAGGATTTTAAGGACTATGTATATGAATTAGAAAAAGAACACAATGAAATAGTAAATCAATATGAAAAAATATTAATAGCAAATGAAACATTAGAAACATTAAATGAAGACCTAGAGAATATTTTATATGAAAAAGAAAAAGCAAACTTAAAACTAAGAACATTAAAAGAAAAAGCTGAGACAATAAAACAAATGCTATCTGGAAATATGGATGATTTACAAAAGCAAATGGAAGAATGCCAAGAAAAGTTAGAGAAAATACCTAAAGAACATTCAGAATTGTCAAAAGAGATAGGTATAATAGAAGCGGAAATTAAAAAGCAAAAAGAAAATAATTTGAACATAAATATGTTATTAAATAGTCTAGAAAATCAAACAAATATATCAAAAGATATTTTGAAACAAGAGTTGGATTTAAAATATGTAATAGACGAATATGTGGAATTAGAAAAAATAGTTCAAAAAATACTTTCAGAATACTCATATTTTGAAAAAGACCCAAAAACCAAAACAAATTATTATGAAATTTTGGTAGAAAAGTATCAAAATAATAATGAAAATTTATTAGATTATAATCTATCATTAGGACAAATCTTTATAGAAGAAATAGATGAAGAAGAACCAGAAATCAAAGAACTACAACAAACACGAATAAGACACGATATAACTTGTTTTGTAAATGGAAGAAAAGTTAATCTAAATGCATTAAATCAATATGTAGAAGAAACAATGGAAGAAACAAAAAATTTAGTAGATGATGAAGATAGACAATTATTTGAGGATATACTAATAGGAGCTGTGGGCAAAAAAATAAGAGAGAGAATTTATTCTGCAAAATCTTGGGTAAATTCAATGAACACTTTAATGAAAAGTTTAAATACATCAAGTGGACTATCATTCAGTCTAAATTGGAAACCAAAACAAGCAACAGATGAAAATGAAATGGATGTAAAAGAAATAGTAGACATACTGAATTCGGATTCAGGATTATTAAAACAATCAGATATTAAAAAGGTAGCAACACATTTTAGAACTAAATTTGCAAAAGCAGAAAAAGAATTTAAAGAAAAAGGAGCAATTGTATCATTTTACAACATTATAAAAGAAGAACTAGATTATAGAAAATGGTTTGAATTCCAATTTATGCACAAAAAAGCAAATGAACAATCAAAAGAATTAACAAACAATGCATTTTTTAAATTAAGTGGTGGAGAAAAAGCAATGGCGATGTATATACCATTATTTGCATCAGTATGTGCTAGATATCAAAGTGCTAGAAAAGATTGCTTACGAATAATTTCATTAGATGAAGCCTTTGCTGGTGTTGATGATAATAATATAAGAGATATGTTTAGAATATTGACAGAATTAGATTTAGAATATGTAATAAACTCACAAGTACTTTGGGGAGAATATGATACAGTACCAAGCCTATCAATATGTGAATTAATTAGTGATGTAAATCAAAAAGTAGTATCTATTATGAGATATCATTGGAATGGAAAGAAAAGAGAGCTGATTTTAAATGATTAAAGTAGCAAAAGAAATGGCTGAATATTTTAAAAATGAACAGGCATATAAAAGGTTACTTAATGGAATTAAAAGTAAATACATAAATTTGGGAGAAATAAAAGGAAATGTAATAATAAAAAATCTGGATAAAGCGGAAGCACAGGCTTTATCTGGTCTTATGAAAAAAGATTATTCTAAAAACAAAAGTATTAGTATAAATCTAGCAATTCTACAAAAAAGAATAGATGAAAGCAAATTTTCAGGTGCACAATTAAAGGATATAATATTTGAATATTTTAAAGAGGAAATAACAACCAATAAAGAAAACAAAAAAAGTTACGAAATTCAATTAGCAGAGTACTTTGAAGAAATATTGGAATACAACAAAAATACTAAAATTTATAATACATTAAAAGAAATTGTAGAAAGCAAAAATCAAATATATTATAAATTAAAAAAATATTATAATAAAAATAAAGAAGAATTGAAAATAGCTCTTATAAATGCATGCAAAGGAATAAATGAATTACCTCAAAATAAAACTAGAATACCAGTATATGCAAGCAATATAACAGGAAATCCTCATGGTTTTGATAGAAATACATTGTGTGGTAAAATATTTATAACTTTAATGTGTTATATGCAAAGTTTACAATATCCACAAAATACAGAAGAACTTGCAGAAATTTATTATAATAATAATTTATTGATAGATGATGTATCAAACATGGTGTTATGCAAAAATGTACAAGGATTTATAAAAAATAAACAAGGAGAATATATGGAACATAAGGGTTTACAGGGATTTTACCAAAATCATGAACCCATATATTTGAATTTATTTAATTTATCTAATATTGAATTTTTGGCAGAGCCTCGCAAGTATAACAAAGTAGTGGTTATGGAAAATCCAGCAG
Source organism: uncultured Clostridia bacterium (assembly GCA_934167135.1). GTDB lineage: Bacteria > Bacillota > Clostridia > TANB77 > CAG-508 > CAG-269. The sequence continues at coordinate 6,351 of CAKPKI010000025.1, read as the reverse complement.
TGTTTATGGAGGTTTCAGAAAATTGTAGTAAATATGATTTTCCACTTGTTTGTACTTATGGACAAGTTAAATTGTCTGGATTGGTATTGCTTGATATGTTTGTAAAACAGGGCTATAAGATTTGCTATTCTGGAGATTTAGATCCAGAGGGTATTCAAATTGCTGATAAGTTAAAGTTGAGATATAAAGAGAGTTTGAGTTTTTTGGGATTTGATGTAAATACTTATAATAATAATTTGTCAAATGTGATTTTATTGGAAAGTAGAATTAAAAAGCTGGACGGTGTGAATTCTGTTGAATTGAAGGATGTCTGTGAGGCTGTTCGTGATAAAATGAGGGTTAGTTATGAAGAGGCTAATATAAAAAATATTGTTGAGTATATTGAACAGATGGAAGAATAGGATATGCAAAAATAAAAGATATTGAAAGGAAAACAAAAATGAATGGATATTTATTATGTATTTATGTGGTAATATTTGTAATAATTTGGAGTATTTTAGGCATAAAACTAGAATTTAAAAAAGTAGGCTATTTAAAAAGCCTTGGAATAAATTTGACTGTTATCATTATTGGATTTTTGGTAGGTGTAATTCCAATAGATATAGGAAAATGTGGAAATAATTCTTTTTATTTTTATAATATTTATAAAACTGCTAGAATATATGGCAAAGGAACGATATATGTTGAGGTTCCAGATGGATTGAAAAAACTTATTGTAAATAATGGAGTTGAAAAAGTAAAAAGTTGTCAAGGATATAAAAATCTAAAAGATGTTAAAATTCCTAGTACAGTTGTAGAGATTGGATATAGTGCTTTTAATAATTGTGAAAATTTAGATAATATAATAATACCAGACAAAGATATTGAAATTGCCTGTAATGCTTTTAAGGGATGTAACAAAGTAAAGAATATTAAGTTCGGAAATAATGTACATATATATGAAACAGATTATCAATATTATAACTTTGACAGTAATGAAGGTTTGGGATTGACAGATAGAGGTTTTATAGATAAAAAAGGAAAATTGGTTATAGATTTAAAAGATTATAGTAATAAAAGTTATTTTTCAGAGGGATTAGCAGTTGTATCTAAAAGATATAAAAGTAACGAAAAATATGGATACATAGATAATAAGGGTAATGTAGTGATACCACTTGAGTTTGATAGTGCAGAAGATTTTTCAGAAGAGTTAGCATGTGTAAAAAAAGATGAAAAATATGGTTATATAAATAAAAGTGGAAATGTAGTAATTGATTTTCAATATGATAGTGCAGAAGATTTTTCAGAAGAGTTAGCATGTGTAAAAAAAGATGAAAAATATGGTTATATAGATAAAAGTGGGAATATATGTATAGATTTTAAATATAAAATAGCAAGATGGTTTTGTAATGGATTAGCCTATATAAATACAGATAATGAATATGGATATATAGATAAAGAAGGAAATCTTATCATTGATGATAAAATTTGGGTAGAGGATTTTGAAATATAGTAATTATATAGTAGAATAAATATTTATATTAAGAGGAAATAACTTTATAGTTATTTCCTCTTATACATATCAACTCTAACAGGTAGCTTTTGAGCAAGTTTGGCTGTGTTTTCATTAAATAATAGATCTGGTTTAATATTAAACGATTGTGCTATAAAATCTATATTTTTACAAGTTAAATTAGCATTACCAGTTTCAATAACACTAATATAAGCCATTTTAAACTTTGTTTTATTTGCATATTGTTCTTGAGTTAAATTATTTTGATATCTATACCATTTTGTATTAAGTCCAACTAATTCCATAGAAGTCATAAGTTCCTCCTCCTTTTATATTACCTTAATAATATAAAATTTATTTATATATAAATTATAAAGATAAAATATAGACAACTTAATACCACTAAAACTTATTAAGATATATCTAAATAAAATAGACCAAAAGTATTGAAAAAATTTTTTTTATATATTATGATAAATGTGTAAAATGAATGGGGGTGAAAAAATGAAAAAGTCGAGCACATGGATTATGATATTAATAGGTGTTATTGTGATATTGGCTTTAATATTAATAGCAAATTACAATAGCATAATATCTAAATCAGAAGATGTTGAAAATAAATTTGCAACAATAAATACATATTTACAACGAAGAGCAGATTTGATACCAAATTTAGTAAATACGGTAAAAGGATACACTGAACAAGAACAAGAAATTGTAAAAGCAATTACTGATGCTAGAACAAAAATGATAGAAGCAACTAGTATATCTGAAAAAGCAGAAGCTAATAATGAGTTAACATCAGCATTAAATAATCTTATGGTAATAGTTGAGAATTATCCTGATTTAAAATCTTCGCAGAATTTTACTCAATTAGCTGATGAATTGGCAGGAACAGAAAATCGTATAGCAACAGCAAGAAGAGATTACAATGAAGCAGTAAAAGAATATAATTTGAAAATAAAAAAATTCCCTACAGGAATAATAGCAAATATGTTTGGATATGAAGCAAAAGAATATTTTCAAGCAACGGAAAGTAGTGAGGAGGTTCCAAATGTTCAATTCTAAAAAAATAAAAAGTATTATTTTGTTAACATTGGTGTTTTGTATATTAATATCAGTAAAACTATTTGCAGTGGTATCTCCAACTAGAGATTTTTATGTTAATGACTATGCAGAAGTTTTAACAGAAGAAACAGAAGAATATATAGTACAAACTAATATTGAATTACAACAAAAAACAGGTGCTCAAATAGTAGTAGTTACTGTAACAAGTTTAGATGGACAAAGTATAGAAGAATATTCTACACAACTGTTTAGAGAATTTGGAATAGGTGATTCAGAAAAAAATAATGGTGTGTTATTGTTATGTTCTACTAGTGAGAGATTGTTTAGAGTAGAAGTTGGATATGGATTAGAGGGAATACTCACGGACGGAAAAACAGGAAGAATACAAGATGAATATATAATTCCGTATTTGAAAAACAATGATTATAATCAAGGAATAAAAAATGGGTTTAATGCTGTATTAGAAGAGTTAAGTAATGAATATGGAATTACAGTAAATAATCAAGAATTACCTGAAAAAATAATTTCAAATTCTTTAGAGCCAACAATTTTGGAATGGAGCATAATTGTTATATCGATGATACTAAGTCAATTAATAATTTTTATAAAAGGAAGGAAAAATAAAATCCTATTTAGCATTATATTTATGAGTATATACATATTAATTAAATGCATTACAAAATCTGAAATTATGATATTTGGAATTATGTTTTTTCCAGTTGGGCTAATTCCATATTGGTTTTTGGATAATAATTCTAGGCATGGTGGAAATCACTGGGATAACGACTCCTTTGGAGGAGGATTCTTTGGAGGGGGAGGTTTTTCTGGAGGAGGAGGTTCTTCTGGAGGAGGAGGAAGCTCAAGAAGTTTTTAATGGTATCAATAAAATATTTGTATAAAACTAATGAAAGGAGAAAATAAATGACAGAGGAAGAATGGGAAAAGAAAGTAAAAGCGACGAAAAACTTTTGTATAATAATAGGAATACTTTATATAATAGGTTTTTTTATTGGAATATCACAGGAAAATGGTATTTCTAGTGTTATGGCTTTAGGATTAATTATATTATTATATTTATTCTATTCATTTACAAAAAAGAAAAAAATTGCTGGACCAATAATAGGAATTGTTTTAGGAATTATGTATATAGTACAATTGAATTTGCTTTCCGTAATTATAGGAATTTTTATTATTATTGATTGTTTTGCAATGTTAAAATATATTAGATAAATAAATAAAACTATTCTCTAAAAAAGAGAGTAGTTTTTTTATAGGAATACAAAGGTATCCATATTAAGGGGGATAAAAATATTACAAGAGAGTTATATTTAAATAAATTAGAGGTAAAGGAGACGAAATACGAGTATTTCCTTTATCATATTCAGAGTTTTTTGAAGCATATGAATTATTAATCAGGTTATAATGTTGATGTTGGGATTGTAGAAATAAATGAAAAAAAACAAAGATAGAAAAAAATAAGAAAGCAAATAGAAGTGGATTTTGTATGTAATCAGGGAAATAAAAGATATTATGTTCAGTCAGTATTTGCGATACCAAATAAAGAAAAAATGCAACAAGCACAAAGACCATTTAATTATATTCAAGATTCATTTAAAAAAATAATAGTTGTTAGAGATAATATTAAATTATGGAGAAATGATGAAGGAACAGTAATAATGGGAATAGAAGAATTTTTATAAAAAAAATAGTTTAGACTTATAAAAAGGTAAAATGTTCTAATACAACCTCCATACGAATACAATTAAACAAAAGTATTCATATGGGGGTTTCATAATGAAAAAAGTAATTTTACACAATATGTCAATGATAGAGAAAAAAGAAATAGAAGAACGCTCAATCAATTTGGCACATTATATTATAGATTCAAAAGATACAGTAAGAGGTGCAGCTAGAAAATTTGGAATAAGTAAGAGTACAGTACACAAAGATGTAACAGAAAGACTGGAAAAAATAAATCCAATCTTAGCAAAAGAAGTTAGAGAAATTTTAAATGAAAATAAAGCAGAAAGGCACATACGAGGTGGAATGGCAACAAAAATGAAATATATGAAAAAATAGTATTGCAATTTTTAACAAAAGATATTAAAATATAAATACGGAGGAAAAAAATATGAATTTAGTAGTAGAAGATGAAAATAAGAAAAACAAGAAATTAAAAATGTTTTATATAGGTATAATATCAGTATGTGTAATAGCAGTTATACTAGCAATAGTAGTACAAATAGTAAAAGGAAACAGTGCTTCACAAGCTGCAAAAATGCCTCAACTTACGGCAAGTCAAAAAGACAAACATAAAGAAGAATTTGAAAGCATATTCGAAAATAAAGTAAATTATTTAGAAAATAATAGTTACAAAATTTCTAAACTAGAATCCAATAAAGAAATAATTTACATAGGATACCAAAATAATGATAGTAAAACAAATGATTACGAATTAAAAGTAAATATACCATATATAAATATAAAAAATGAAACAATAGAAGAATTTAACACACAGATAAAAGATACATTCGAAAAGAAAGCAAAAAGTATAATAAATACTCAAAATAATAATATAATTTATACAGTAAACTATAGTGCATATATATCAAACAATATATTATCATTAGTAGTAAGGTCAACATTAAAAGAAGGAACAAATCCACAAAGAGATATAGTTCAAACATATAACTATGATTTAATAAATCAAAAAGAATATACAATAGATGACATGCTTAATGCAAAAGGACTTACAAAAAAAGAAGCGAACCAAAAAATAAAAGAAGAAATAAAAGACCAACAAGAAAAATCAGATGAACTTGCAAAATTAGGGTACACTACATATAAAAGGGACTATACAAGTGATGTTTATAGTATAAATAATGTTACAGAATACTTTATGGGAAAAGATAATGCATTATATATTATATATGCATATGGGAACGAAAATAATACTAATGAGATGGATGTAGTAATAATGTAATATAGCAAAAAAATATAAGAGTTGATAAAGTTTTCTAAACCAAAAGATTTGGAGGTTTAGAGAAAATCAGCTCTTTTAAATGTATGTTATTTTTGCAACATTAATAAAGAAGGAGAAGAAGATTTATGAATTATAAATATACATATAAAACTCCAGAGGGGTTTTCGAACATGATAATGAATAGTGATGGAGAATATCTAACAGGTTTGTGGTTTAAAAATTCCAGGGATACATATAAACATTCAACAGATTGTGAAGAAAAGTATTTAGAAATATTTAAAAAAACAAGTAAATGGTTAGACATTTATTTTAGCGGAAAAAATCCAGATTTTATACCAGAATATAAAATAAAAAATTTAACAGAATTTAGAAGAGAAGTAATAGATATAATGAATTCAATAGAATACGGAAAAACTTTAACATATAATGACATATCAAAAATAATAGCTCAAAAGAAGGGGATAAAAAGAATGTCAGCACAAGCTGTTGGAGGTGCAGTTGGTTGGAATCCTATTTGTATTATAATTCCATGTCATAGAGTTGTTGGAGCAAATGGAAGTTTAACTGGATATGGAGGGGGAATAAAAAATAAAATAGCATTATTAACACTAGAAAAAAATGATATGAGTAAATTTTTTGTACCTAAAAGAGGTACTGCATTATGATAAGATGTAAATGGTGTAATTTAAAAAATCCTAAATATGTTGAATATCATGATAATGAATGGGGAAAGACCAATTTTGATGATAAATATTTATTTGAAATGCTAATATTGGAATCTTTTCAAGCTGGATTATCCTGGGAGTGT
>CAKPKI010000024.1 GCA_934167135.1 uncultured Clostridia bacterium | reverse complement strand
AAACATTTTTACTTCTTCTTTTATTGATTTCGCATTAATTTCTGTGTTACTATTTTTTAATGTATGAAATACTAATAGTGCATAAGCAGTAATAAGTTCTATTTCTAATTTAGAATTAGCCTTGTTTATTTCTTCTTTAGATTTAACATTATTCTTTATTTCTTTAGCATTCTTTTCTTCTGTAACTTGATTTGTTTCTTTTTTTTCTTCCATTTTGTTACCTCCTTCTAATATTAGGAGTTCTAACTTTTACATATGATGTTGCATTTTTTATAAATTTTTTCTATTTTTGGTTAAAGTTTTATAAATCATATATTTTATTTCTTGTGTCAAATCTTCATCAAATCCATCTCTTAACTTACTCATCTTTATAATTAATGGATTATAATCCTCTAGGATTTTTAATATTTCTCTATCACTTAAATCAAAATTATTAAACATTGTTATTTCCTCCTAATAAATTCTTCGTAATTTTCTCTTGTGCCTTATTTTTAATTCTCCATATTGTTGTTCTTTCTACATTCATTTCATTAGCTATTTGATTTATACTTTTTCTTTCTTTATATAAAGCAAAAAGCACCATCTTTTCTTTTACAGATAGTGCTTTGGTTATATTATATAATTTTTCATCACAAAAAAGTCTCTCAAATTCAATGGCAGACTTCAACTCATCAACACATTTATTAAGAACTGTATCAAATAAACTGCTACATTCCATATCCTCAAATGTATCCCAATTAACATCTTTACTATTTAAATACTCATAGTTATCTTTTATGTATTTTCTTCTAACATTTAAAATCAACTTTTTTAAATATGATTTTTCTTCTTTTGATAATTCTTCTTGTAAATAATCTTTTCTTTCCATTTATTATCTCTCCAATTTCTAAAAATTGGACAAATATCTAAAAGAGAAAGAAAAAACATATTAATTTACTTTTCCTTATTCTTTATAATTTAACTTTACATATTTTATCACTCCTAACAAATAATCTTTAATTTATCCTTAAATAATTCACTTGTACTTTATTCTTTTTTCTAATGTATTATTTTTTCTAACTCTTAAAGACTATTTGTCCTATTGCGGAGATTATACTTTCAAATATTGGAATATTGTAAAAACGGTGAAAATTGGTTAAAATTTATTATTTCCCACTTATATTTGTAATATTTTTCCATTTTGGTATTGTGTTTACATAAATTTAGTGGTATAATATTAATGATTTATAAAAATTGTTAGGAGAGTTATCATGTTAAAGATTCTTGCAGTCATTGAAAATATTGAGCAAAATTCTCAACTTTGCCAATATCTTACACAAGATAACGATATTGATTTTAAAATTACAAGTGATAAAGTTTCTATTTTGAAACAATATTATGATTTTAGACCTGACATTTTTATACTAGACACAAGTTTTTATGGTTTAAAATATACTGATATAATCGATCAACTTTCGTTAGATTATAATGAAAAATTTAATTGCAATACTATATTACTTTCAAAATCTATTACTGAATTATCCAGTATTACAAATTTGTCAAAAATATATAAAATATTTTTGAAGAAATTCGATTATAAAGATATTTTAAAAACTATATATGAAATGTCTAATTACACTTTAGAACGAAAAATTGATAGACTCTTTTTAAAAGTACATATTCCATTAAAAAGTAAACCTTCAATTCGCGTTAGGAAAACATTGATAAAATGTTATAATTCTACTAATTTACTTGAAGAAAATCTAGAAACTTTATTTAATACTGTAGGAAAAGAACTTGGAACAACAGGCGAAGGTATTCGTTCTTCTTTTAGAACAGCATTAAAGCCTTTAAATGATTTAAAAGATAAAGACCCACCACCACCTTTTGCAATTTATAAATTCTTTCCAAAAGGCGAAGATGTTACTCCAAAATCTTTTTTAGATATTAGCATATATTATTTAAAACACACAAAAAAATAGCAGATAAGTTTTAGTAAATAAAAAACTTATCTGCTATTTTTATTTATTGTTTTTATAATCATTATATTGATTAATAATATCTACTATATTATTGCTAATATTATCAGAACATTCTATTAATGAATTTAACTTTTGTCCTATAATATCATACATCTCATCAATTTCATTTTCTTGTACTCTATTATCTATTATCATATTAAATACAGGTATATTATTTTCTAATTTTTCTTTTGTTGATTTTACAATATCTAAACCGTTCATATTGTTCATAGCATACTTAGTAAATATCATCTCTGGTTTTAATTCAACAATTTTATGATATGTTTCTGCACCATCTTTAGCTGTACCAACTACATCTACAAAATCAATTTCTTTTATTGCATTAACTATTCTATTGGTTACATTTAAATCATCATGTGCAATTAATGTTCTAATTTTTCCATTTGATAATATTTTATCAAAGTCTATTATTCTTTCTTTTAAAGCATTTCCAAAATAATGATCTTTTCCATTTTGAGTTTGTAAAATATCGCCATTAGGAATTATAACAATACTTTTTTCAAATTCACTTTGTTTTTTGTATTCCACTTTTTTTATGTTTTTAAATTCTTTTAGATTTCTTATACTATTTTCTAATTTGCTCTCGTCAACTTCAAATTGTTTTTCATTTTGTTCTGCTCTTTCTCGTATTGGCATAAACTTTAAAAACTTCCATTTTTCAATTTGATAATTATTTAAAAATTCTCCCAATTCTTCTAATTTGTCTACATTAAGTTTACTAACTACTGTGTTTATTCTTATTTTTATATTTTTATTTTTAATTTTTTCTAAAAGATTTTTTATAATATCTAAATGATTATTTTCTTTGCCTAATGCTAAATTAATATCATTTTCAATTGAATCAATAGATAAATTAATTTCATCTAGTGTATTTAAAATATCTTCTACATATTCGTTATCGTTCTTTGATAAATAAATCCCATTTGTTACTAATTTATTATATAATCCTCTTTCTTTTGATTTTTTCATTAATTCATTTACTCTTGGATATAATACTGCTTCTCCTCCAGTCCAAGTAATATGGTTTATCCCACTAACAATTAAATGATTTAATACTCTTTCATTTTCTTCAAAAGGTAGATTTGGTATATTATTAAATCCAAAACAATATTTGCATCCTTGATTACATTTAGTTGTAATTTTCCAACAAACCTTTTTCTTCATTATAAATCCTCTTTTCTTATATAATATCTCTTTTTATACACTAATATTATACATTGTTTTTATAATGAAGACTATTTCTAAATTTTTAACATCATTTAATTTTTATTTAACATAAAATGGAAAATACCCTAGAAATAGGGTATTTATAATTTTATTATTTCAAATATTCTTTTATAAACTTCTTGTCTATTTTAGTAAGCTCTCCACTTAAATAAATTAAATTTAATTTTATATTTGGCAATTTTATTGGTAATTCAACTTCATATAATTCCTTATTATTTAATTCTTTTTTTACAGCCTCTTTTATAACATATGCTATTCCCATATTTCTTTTTACTGCCTCAACTCTTATTTCAGTTGCATCACACATCATATCTGCATGTAGAGAAACATTATTTTTTTCTAATATTTCCATTAATTGTTGCGTTGTTTTTGTATTTTCTAAATTTAAAATACAATTTAAATCTTCTAACTCTTTTATATTAGAAATTTTTAATGGTGCTTTTGAAACAAATATATTACTTATTGTTAATAATTCTTGAACTTCAACATTACCACTAATTATTTCTGCATCCGTTATTGCAAAATCAACTTTATGATTTTGTAATAATTCTAACATTTTATTTGTATCAACTTCACATATTATTTTTATATTAAGTTTTGGAAAATCTTTTTTTACTTTTTCTAATTTTCCCATTAATAGATAACTTGTAAAATGAGATGGACATCCAATTTTTATACATCCATTCTCCATATCATTCTTATCTTTTGCCATTTTTTCTGCAAAGTCAAAAGTAGATATTGATTTATTTACTATATTATAAAGTTCTTCACCATCATTAGTTAATGTTACTCCTTTATTTTCTCTATTAAATAGTTTTAGATTTAATTGTTCTTCCAAAGTAGCTATTTGCTTACTAATATGTGCAACTGATACTCCTAATTTTTCTGATGCTTCTGAATAGCTTTTTGATTGAGCCACTTTGCAAAATACTTTATATAAATTTAAATTTATATTTGACATACAATCACGCTCCTATAAAATCTTCTTTAATTCTATTTCAGCTTTTTTTATAAAATAATCATTAGTATCCACTGGAAGATTTAGCCTTTCCAACTCTTGTTTTATTTTATCTATTGTATCAAATTTTTCACATTCTTCTATTTCTATTAACTTATCACCATTTATAATGTCTTTAACACAAATCTCTATTCCTTCCTTTTGATATATGGTATCTATTTCTTTAATATTCATTATTTCTAAATAATTAATAGCATTTAAGAACTTTGCTCCTTCTTCTTTATTCAAAATAGAACATTCTACTTTGTCTTGTTTTGTTATTTGTCCTTGTTCATCTATTTCCTTTTTCTTATATGTTAATTTATTTATTTGATATTCTTCCATATCCCCTATGATATTTCTTAATATAATTGCATTTTTCAATATTTCCCTTTCTGGCAATCCTTTTGTATTTACTATATTGGGAATATAATAAGTGTCATCTAATAAATAACGTTCTGTACAATGAAAATCACGTTTTTCTAAAATCTTGCATATATCATCTATACTACATGTTAACTTTACAGTTATTTCATTTTTCAAATCAAATTTCCTTTCAAATTCAAACTTCCTTAACTATTATATCATATTATGTAAATTTTGTAAATAATTTCATATCTTTTATCTTTTTAAACACAAAAAAAGACTAGTTCGAAATCACTAATCTTACCTTTTATTCATTTAAAAACTCTCCTAATGGCTTATTGTATAAAATACTAAATTTTATCAATAACCTTAAAGAACAAGTCTTTACTTTATCATTATTAGATTCAATTCTTCTCAAATAATCATGCGACATATCCAAAACTTCAGCGACTTCCATTAAAGACATTCCGCTTTCTTTTCTAAATTTTTTTATATTTTTATATATAATAGGCATATAGTCTTTATCCAATAATGCTCTTAAATCTTTATTACTCTCCATAACAACACCTCTAATAGCATTATTTTTTCATAAAATATAAAAAAAATATGTAACTTATCTGTCCCTTTTTTGTTTTTTATGGTATAATATAGATAGTAATAAAAAATAGTGATTTATGACAAGTCTTGTCAATTATATTGAATATCTGTAAAAAAGTAGTATCATCATATACTTATGTATTTTACTTTTTTCTGTGTATATCAACTCTTGCTTCTAATCCATCTGCTTTTGAATTAGAAACGAACAATAAATATGGTTCTACTTTCAGTGCTCTTGCTATATCTTCTATAGTAGGAATAGATGGACTATATTTTCCTTGTTCAATGTCTGATATATAATGGGTACTCAAACCTGACTTTTCCCCTAATTTTTCTTGGGAATAGTCTTGCATAAACCTATAATATTTTACATTTTTGCGAAAAATATCTATTAAAGACATTATATATCACCACACTTTCATACTATTCTCTTTAGTATAGTATAATTTTGTCGTAATATACACAATGAAGTATATAGTCCAAAACTTTTTTTACTGCATAATAACGCACTTAAAATCCAAATATTTTTTATTAAAATTTTTGTTAGAAAGGAAAAGACATGTTGTATTTTTTACTTTTTATATGTTGCATATTTTTAGTAACAACTCTCATATCAACAAAGGTCATCATTATTAAAGATAGAAATTTGAAACAATATAAATATAATGCTGAAAATCAAATATCATTTCTTAATCAAGAAATTTCAAGATTAAAAAAACAATCTGAAATATTAGAAAAAAAAGAATTTGAAGAATTGACAAGTACTCCTTTAATGATTTATAATCAACCACAAGAATATAATGGAAAATTTAAAGGAAAAAAAGCATTAATTGGTAATTATGATAGTTTTTCTTCAAAGCAAACACGAAAACTGTTAATGTTATTTGGTATTTCTGTTGATATTGTTACTACTAGTATTGACCTATATGATAGAATTAAAAATGGTTACAACTATGATATTATCTTTACTAATAATATTTATCAAAAAGGATGCACTGGTCCAGAACTATTACAAAAATTAAAAACTATTAGTAATTTTAATACCCCCATCATTGTTCATACTATATCTCACAATGCTAGAGAATACTTTGTAAACACTCTTGGCTTTGATGATTATCTAGAAAAACCTATAAAATATGAAGATCTCGAAAAAGTTCTAAATAAATTTTTAAATAATTGAAGAAAGAGCCATAAGTTGGCTCTTTTCTATATTATAAATTAATATTCAAACATCAAATTCTCTATATCTTTGATATTTTGTTTATCATCAATTATTATCTTAAAAACTTCTGGTGCTCCAATCTTTTTATTAATAACTACTTTTTCTTTAAACTTCAAGCACTTTTTCTTTTCATTATCGACATATACTAATTCGCACCACTTCATAAGTAAAAACACTATAGATGCACCATGAGAAAAAATAGCAATTTTCTTGCCTTTATTATCCTTAATTATATTCATAAAAGCTTTATACATTCTGTCTGTAACTTCTTTTCTACTTTCTCCTTCTATATTTTTAATTTTTTCATCATAATATTGCTTCAAAGTTATATCTTGTGCATATTGGGGATTTCCATATTTTCTTTCGTTTAAATTTCTATCAACATGAATTTTTTTATCTAATCTTTCTGCTAAATATTTTGCAGTTTGAATTGTTCTAACATAACTACTTGAATATATAACATCCACATCTGAAAACTCTTTTTGCTTACTTAATATACTAGCTTTTCTCTCTCCTTCTGCACTAAGTATCCTCTTTTCTCTAGTTATTTGATAATTTTCATTATTATAATATCTATCAATATACTGTATATCTAATTTTTCCGAATGTCTAATTAAATAAACTATTGTATGCATATAAAAACCTCGATTCTATATCCCAAAATCAATCCCTAAAATAAATATCTCTTGTATAAACTTTGTCCATTACATCTTCTAATTCTTCTTCTATTCTATTAGCAATTATAATTGAACTATTTTCTTTAAATAATTTTATATCTCTTACTATTTTACAATTTTTATAATTTTCATTTTCATATTGTGGCTCATATATTATTACATTTTTATTTTTTTCTATAAGCATATCTATTATGTCGAATATAGCACTTGCTCTAAAATTGTCCGAATTCTTTTTCATAGACAATTTATATATACCAATAATTTTATGTTCTTTGCTTAATATTTCCTCTACAATATGTTGTTTTCTTGTAGCATTGCTATTTACAATTGCTGTAATAAGATTTTCAGGTACATCTCTGTAGTTAGCCTTTAATTGTTTGGTATCTTTAGGTAAACAATATCCTCCATATCCAAAAGATGGATTATTATAAAAGTTTCCTATTCTTTGATCCATGCATACACCTTCTATTAAATTTTTTGTATTCAATTCTTTTATTTCTGCATATGTATCTAATTCATTAAAGAATGCAATTCTTAATGCCAAATATGTGTTAGAAAATAACTTTACTGCTTCCGCTTCAGTTGATTTCATAAACTTTATTACTACATCATTTTTTAATGCTGATTCTTTCAATAAATTTGCAAACTTCTTTGCCTGTTCGTTTTCATCACCTAAAATAATTCTAGATGGGTATAAATTATCATATAATGCTTTTCCTTCTCTTAAAAACTCTGGTGAAAATATAATATTAGTCATATTATACTTTGTTTTCATTTTTTCTGTAAATCCCACTGGAACAGTCGACTTAATTATTATTGTTGTTGTTATTTTCATACTTTTTATCTTTTTTATGGTTTTTTCTACCAGTGAAGTATCAAAAAAATTATTTTTTTCATCATAATTTGTTGGCATACAAATTATAATAAAATCTGCCTTATAAAAAGCATCTTTATAATCTAATGTTGCTCTTAAATTTAATTCCTTTGTTTTTAAATATTTTTCTATATATTCATCTTCAATAGGGCTTATTTTGTTATTTATTTTGTCTACTTTTTCTTTTATAATATCCAATGCTACAACCTCATTATATTGACTTAATAATGTAGCTAAAGATAAACCAACATATCCTACTCCTGCTATTGCAATTTTCATATTATTCACTCCTATTGTATATAATATTTTTTATACCATTCCGCAAATTCTTTTAAGCCTTCTCTTAATGATGTACTCGGTTTAAAATCCATATCATCTTCCATTTGCTTTGTGTCTGCATAAGTTATTGGCACATCCCCCTGTTGCATTCCTACTAACTCCTTATGAATTTCAAAATCATAATTTGGTGGTAAAACTTCTGCCTTAATTAATTCTTCTTGTAATATATTAATAAATTCCAATAAATTTTCAGGTCTACCTTTTCCAATATTATATATTTTATATGGTGGTATAGGCAATCCGTCCTCTCCGTTCTTTTTATTTGGAATCTTATTTATTACTCTTATTATTCCCTCTACTATATCATCTATGTAAGTAAAATCACGTTCACACTTTCCATAATTATATATTTGTATTTTTTCACCATTTAATAGTTTATTTGTGAATTTAAAATATGCCATATCAGGTCTACCTGCAGGTCCATATACTGTAAAAAATCTCAAACCTGTTGTTGGAATATTATATAATTTTGAATAACTATATGCTAAAAGTTCATCAGTTTTTTTGGTTACTGCATACAATGATACAGGCATATCCGTTTTATCATCTGTAGAATATGGTATTTTCTTATTTAATCCATAAACAGACGAACTTGATGCATATACTAAATGTTCTACTTCATGTTTTCTGCAACATTCTAATATATTATAAAATCCAATAATATTTGATTGTATATATGCATCAGGATTAGTTATACTATATCTAACCCCTGCTTGTCCTGCCAAATTCACAACAATATCAGGTTCATATCTTTCAAATATCTGCTTTATTTCATCTTTATCTGAGATATCACTCTTAATAAATTCAAATTTATTAAATGTTTTTAATTCTGATAGTCTATATTCTTTTAATTTTACATCATAATAATCATTTAAATTATCAATACCTATTATGTGTATATTTTCATTTTTCAAATTCAATATTCTTTTTGTAAGACTTGCACCAATAAAACCCGCTACCCCAGTAATTAGATATACTTTTGATTTATCTTTCATCTTCTTCACTTTCCTTTATATCTACTCTTTCATCTATTCTTGTTAATATTTGCTTTAATACTTGTTTTCTATTTTTAGAAGTATCTATATACTCTATTCCATATTTAGGACATTCTGCCTTTAATAATTGATTTTTTTCATTCCATTTATCAGCATTTGTTGATAAATTCTCCTCTGTTATACCATACGTCCAATCATTTTCTGTATCATGTTCTCTACACAATTGCATAATTCCTTGTTTATCAAGATTTCCATGTCCTAAACAAACACAAATTAAATTTCCCATATCAAGCAATTCTTTTGCATATCTAGGCTCTAGTTGTCCACTTTCAAGAATAGTTCCATAATTTTGAGTATCTTGTTTTATAGAAGATTTATAAATTTCTAATATAATTCTTTGAAATTCATCACTATGTACTAATTCTTTTCTTGCCTTTATATTTTTTGTATAATATTCCTCTTTGCCTGTTCCCCTTATTATTCCCCATATAATCGAATCTGCATGAATTATATTATACTGATTAAATTCATCTTTAATCATATTTCCTAATGTTGTTTTTCCTGCTCTTGCTACCCCTATTATTAAAACATTTTTCATATCAAATAAGTTCCTCCAATTTTATAAATATAAATTCATTTCATTTGAAAAGTCTTTTATCTCGTCTTTATATTTTTGTGATACCACATCTGTATTAAAATATTTATAGATATCTAACAAACACTCATACATATTATCATCAAAATCAACAATCTCACTATGTATCACTTTATTATTTTGAATAATAGAAACATTTCCATCCTTTAATTTATTTAAATCTTTATCGTAAAATAAAAATTCTCCTTTAACGACAATGTTATTTTCACATATAACTATTACTTCTCTAATTTTGGTATTTGTTGCAAAATCACTCTCATGAATTACATAAACATCATTTTTTCTTGTAAAAATTTTACTATACCCATGTTTTTCTAATGTTCTATTTCCTCTTTCCATTGCTTTTTCTTCTTCAAGTAATACTTGTGTATCTTTAGGATTATCTAGTAAAAACTGTGAAATATATACTTGATGTGGTATATCATGTTCTATATTTCTTGTAACTTTCTTGTACATTCCTCTACCATTAAAACTTTCTTCAGTTCTGTTTTTAGAAAAATTTGTATAAATAATAATTGGTTTTAACTCTTTTTGTACTATATATTCTTTAATTTTCATAACAATTTTTGAATATACATAATTATGCACCATTGCAATATTTAAGTTTTCATTTTCTTCAAAAAATTTTTCATTTACAATAAATGGCTTTTCAACTAATATATTTTTAATATTTAGTTTTTTACACTCCATTATAATATCCAAAAATACACTTTTAGGAGTACATATGTCAACAATAATGTTGTTAACATCTAGCTTTTCTTCTTTTACTGTGCTTTCTATATTTGCATATACTTTTGAATCTTTTATGTTTTCATTTTTTATTTTACCATCAATATCCACAAAATAAATTCTACCTATTTTTTCAAACTTTTTATATGAATAATAGTGCAAAAAACCTGCTTTTCCTGTTCCTACAATAATTATATCCTTCATTTTTTACTCCTCTTTTAACTCCAATAACCTTTTTGATATTTCATCTGCTTTTTCATATAAGTCTCTACAAATATTAGTCCTATAAAAAGCAAACTCTAAATATTCTTCTTTATTCTCTGTATTTTTAAAATACTCACTATATCCAAATGTACTTCTTGCTAATTGTATCAAATATACATATGGCAAATATTTAAAATCATACTCATTTAATTTCGTAAATTTTGCTACTTGTTTTGTATATGCAATTAAATTTTCAATATTTATCATACCTTCTTGACATTCTTTATCTATATAACTATAAGACCTGGCAATTTCCCAAACAACTGGTAGTCTTTTAATTTTTATAAAATCTAGTATAACTTTTATTTTATTTTTACTATCATAAATAAATTGTAAGCTACTATAATCTCCATGTGATACCTTATGTGTTATATTTTTTATATCTTCAGCATTAACAATTTCACTTAATTTAACTAACAATTCTTTTTTAAAAATTATATCTGATTTTATCTTTTCTGATATTCTTGAATTATCCAATTTAGATAATATCTCATCATATTTTTTATTAGCTTTTTCAAATTCATTATTCGAATACCAATTTAATATACTAATACTGTCATCTACTTTATAATTTTTAAATCCTTCTATAATCAATCCTAAATATTGTGCTGATTCTAACATTTGCTCATAATTTCCTTTGTTTTTTTCAAAAACTTGTCCTTCTATAAATTTTTGAACTATTATCACTTTTCCTTTATGTATAAAATAAAATTCATTATTATTGTTTTTTAAATATATTGGCAATGGTACTTCTGAATTTTTTCTTAAATATTCTATTGCATTTATCTCTTTTAGAACATTTTCCTTTGAATATTTTGATTGAAATTCTTTTAATATAAACTCTTCTTTATGCGAAGTAACTTTATATATATTTGCAGTTCCTTTGTTTATTTTTTCTATTGCATCAACATTTATTCCATACCTTTTATTCAACTCTATTCGTATTTCATTATCAGAAAAAGTCGTTTCCTCTATCATTATTATATCTCCTCTAATTCCTTTATTATTTCTCTTTTGTCCCCTCTAACTTCAAGATTAAGTATTTTTCTTTCATCTATTTTATTTAAAAATTGTTTTGTAAAAATATTTGTATTGTATAGTTTCACATTATCTGTGAATAAAGGCATCATATAACTCCAATAGCAGAAAGGAGCTAGATTTTTTACTATATAATATTTATTATTATTAATATTTACTTGTGTTTTTCCATTATCACATAATCCTATTATCCTAATTATTTTATTTATTCTTATTTCTTTTTTGTATTGTTCTGGTTTTAAAGTTTTTATTTTTCCATTTTCTATATCAAAACTTGAACCTAACTTTTGATATAAATTATTTTCCTTAAATTTTAACCACGTTTGGTCTGTAGAATTTATCTCGTATCCACTACTTATAAACTCTTTAGCCAATGTTGATTTTCCTTGTCCAAATTCTCCAGTAATCAATATTCCTTTATTTTCTTTGTTAACTACCAATGAATGCATAAACATATTATTTTCATCGTTTATTAAATATGCAATTACATTATTAATAATTGGATATATATCTGTTTTTACTATTCTATTTTTTAGAATCTTATAATCATCATTTATTTTTATCTCTACTGATGTTTCATTAAACTTCAAATAATTATTAGTCTTTTTATTAGTAATAACTTCAAATTGACCAAATCTTTTAAAAATATATTCGTCATATTCATTGCAATGGCTTATTACTTCTAAATATTTATCTTTTATTTTATAAATCATATTTTATTACCTCTATAAAATTTTCTTTACAATCTAATACTTTTTCTATAATACCTTTTTGGGCATGATGTATATTAACAAATGGTTTGAGTTCTTTTTTACTATTTATTTTCAATATTTCTTTAAAGATTTCTCTTCTTTGGTCAATAGTGTGTCCATTTAATTCATGACCACCTATAAAAATAAAATTCTTTCTGTTAATGTCTAATGGATTAATTAAATATTTTTCCTCTCTTGGAACACCTAATAAAATAATTTTAGATAAATTAGGTGCTGTTTCAACTATATTCTTAATAACTTCACTGCATCCTGTAGCTTCTATGTATGTATCATAATCAGTCTCATAACTATCTACAAATTTTATGTTTGAGTCATATTCTTTATTTAATCTATTAATTGCATCTATCTGATATTTTTCAATTCTATTTGTTATTATTGATATATTTTTATACTTATTTTCTAATAAATATAACATTGCTGTAAAACCTATATTCCCTAATCCTATGATTAAAATATTATCTTTTATTATATTTAATATAGGTTTTATTGTTATTGCTCCCATTAATTCAAACCTTGAAACTGCTATATTTTCAATAGAATACTGAGATGGAATTTCAAATGAATCTTTATATGTATCAATATATTTATCAAAATGTTTAGCTAATACCAGTAATCTCTTATTATTTTCTACTTTTGTTATTCCTATATACCCCTTGCTCCCTGCTTTTTCCGTACCTCTTGAAACTACAGTATATTCAATATCTCTTTCAGCTTGATTTAATATTTTATTAATTTTTATATATTCTTCCTCAATATGATAGCCTATTTCCTCAATGCTATGAGCATCACTTCCTAATGTATATTGAGTTCCATATTTTTTAAATAAATTTAACATATATTCTAATTGTTGTATATTCCACCTAGAACGCTCACTTGTATTAATATCAAACATTAAATTTTTTTCAGTTGCTAATTTCACTATCTCTTCAATTTTTCCTTTATATTGTTCATACTCTTTTCTTAATTTTAAATGTCCTATAATATTAATTGGATATGTTTTAATCATATCTATATTTGCTTGTAAATAATCCATATACTCTGCTTTTTCCATTCCATGTACTGAACCTATAACATAATCAAATGGATAACTTTTTAATATTTCAATTTCTTTTTCTTTGAATTCTTCATCATATGAAAAATCACTTTCTATACCTGCATTAATTTCTATATCAGAATTATTTTCCCTTACAATTTTTATGTTTTCAAAAAACTTTTTAATAACTTTTGGTTCATTTAAAACAGGTGTGTGTTTTGGAGACATCCTATTGCCATGATCTAAAAACAAAACTTTATTTAATTTCATCTCCTTACATTTTTCAACATATTTTTGCATTATTGTTATATCTGTTACACCCTTTTTTAAATGCATATGCATATCTTCCATTACTTTTCCTACTTTCTCTTGAAATAAAGATTATAATATTCTTCAAGAATATTTGATTCATCAATCCATTTGTCTACTATATCTAACTCTACTTGATTCTTTAAATCATCATTTCCATTTATTATTTTATCTGTAACCACCAACTGACTTGCTTTAAATATATCATTTGACCTATTTGGAATAGCTTCAGAATCAAATAAATTTACTGACCTTCCATTTCCTAATACAGTTATCTTTTTGCCATTAATTTCATATTGAGTGCCATATCTAGGAATTGCTTTATATTTATATCCCTCTTTTTCATATTCTTTAAATATATTAAGGTCTGCTGTTGCTCCTGATGTAATAAATGTTCCATCTTCTAATTGTTCTATAACTTCTTTACTAATACTATTATATCCACTCGCTCCTACAATAAGAAATGGTTTATCATATTTTACTGCTTCTTCTAATGTTCTAAATGTTGTAAATCCTTTTTCTGATGCCTCTATACATTTCATTACGTCTGGCTCTATTACTATAACTCTTGCACCATATTGACTGTATCTATCTGCTAAAACTTCTCCCAAATCACCATATCCTAATTGTATTACAGTTCTTCCAACTAATTTTTCACCTGCTAATAACTCAATACTTCTTGTAAAAATTGTATTTGCTATTTCTTTATATGTAATAAACCTTTTTAATTTTGATTTTGCAACATTTAATACTGGATAAGGTAATTCGTTTTCATTTAATTCACCTATTCTTTTTAATCCAGTCACAGTTAACTCAACAAATGCCTCAACGTTTTCATAATTGTGCAATGTTAGTATTCTTGATACTATTGCACCATCATCCAAAATAACAATTTTTTTATCTTTTCTTTTGTCAATAAATTCTCTTATTAATCTTTTTCCATCTTCTATAAGAATATCATTTGCAACAGCTGTATTATCCAATACGTCAACTTGATATCCTAACTTTCTAAATGTTGCCGTAATTTCTTCTCTATGTTTCGTACTATCTCCTTTATCTATTGCAAGTACATCTTCTGGTTTCACTCCCATTCTCACCATTGAAGTTAATAATCCAACATTTTCTTCTAAGAAATGATCTCTCCATATGATTGCTACTCCTTTAAGATTTTCCTTTCTTTCTTCTGAATACTTCTTCAAAATTGGCATTGTTTCTTCTATTGCCTCTATTTCATTGTCTGTATATGCAGTACAAATATCTTTTATTTTATTTATTAGTTCTTTATCATTCCCATCATAATTAACAACAGTTTGTTTTTCAACAAAATATGGAACAGAAAAACTCCTAACACCAATATCTTTTTCTTCATACCTAATAATTTCATTTTCTATTTTTATCTTGTTTTCTTTCTCATTTATTTCAATTTTTCTTTTTAAATTTTTTTCTAAATCTTTTGCGAAGCTATCAACTATATCATAATAAACTCTTTCCATTTCATTTCTCCTTATACTATTGAATTTTTATTTTTAATTTTTCTAAAATATCATAAAATAAATTTATAGATTTCAAAAATAATTCCTGTTTTGTTTCTCCACTTTCATTCATTGGCAAATGAGTTTCAATTGAAATTACCCCTTCAAAGTTGTCGTTTTTTATGACTTTCATAAATTTTTCAATTCCTATATCTCCTTGACCTAAATGAGCATATTTATTTGCTTTATTATCAAAATCTCTCAAGTGTATGTATGTTATTCTACTTTTTGATTTTTCATATTCTTCAAACACATTGTATCCTTCAAGAAAAGCATTTGATAAATCAAATATTATATTTATGTTTTTTTCTTCTTTCATCAGATTTAAACAATCAACAGGACTTTCAGCATAAGTTTTTCTTTCATTTTCCATTAGCAATTTTATATTTCTTTTGTCAGCCTTTTCACATAATCTCTTTAAATTTTCTTTTATTTCGTTTTCCTCAATGTTTCTACCTAAATTAGAAAATATTCTTATATACTCACTTTCAAATATGTCACAAATATCTAAATAAATATCAAACAATTCCATTTTTCTTTCATATGGTATCGGTTTCTTTCCAACTGGACTATCTAATGTTATAACCTTTATATTTTCTCTATCTAAAATTTTCTTAAAATTTATTAATTCCTCTTTTGAAAATTCCCACAAATATTTATCATCAATTTTTCTTAATTCAATATTTGAAATATTTGCTTTTTTTAAACTTTCTATTTGTTCTTCAATAGATGTTCCTATTTCATCTGCAACTACTGCTAATCTCATATTTTATCCCTCCTCTAATATTTTTAAAATTTCTTCTGCTTTCGTATTTACACCATATTTTATTTTTTTTATTTTCACCTCTTTCATTATTTTTTTATTTAACCTCTTTTTATAATCCAAAATTTCTTTTTCCTTTGTTTTTCTTTTTCTTATCCAAATCTTTCGCAAGGATTCTGTATCATTTGGTGTAAAATTAGTTATTTCTAATAATTCTTCTTTTTCAGCATCTGTCATTTCTAAAATTTCTAATTTTTCTGTATTTATATCAAATCTTGGATATATTATATAATCAAGTTTTGTTCTTGCTTTCATTTCTGTATAATCAAAAACTTTTGCCACATCAGTTAATGGTGTATTACAATCAATATTATTTTCAGCCTCTTCATAACTAATTCTTTTTCTTTTTTCTAAAATTCTATTATTTATAAAATACTGATTTAATCTCTTATTATTTTTTACAGTTCCCATCGCATAGGTAACTGCTTGTGGAAAATAATCCATTTGTAACTTTTCATTTACAAACACTCTATCATTTGAAAGAAATTTTTTAATTTCATCCAACTCTAATAATTTAACTGCTAAAGTTGTTTTTCCACTTCCACTTGTTCCTAATATCATAATTCCTTTATTATGTATCTCAAGTGCTGTACCATGCATAAAGAAATATCCCTTGTCCTCTTTCTCTCTTAAATATAATTCTCTTATTATTCTAACAATCCAATTAGCCGAAGTTTCTGTATTTTCTTTTACTATTATCTTATAATGTTCATCATCAATTTTATTTCCTATATACTCTTGTGTATCAACTAAATAATAATATTCATTATTTAGTTTTACTTCTTTATGTTTTTGATTTTTAAAACTATCATAGAAAATCCCTGTACTATTATTTATCAAGTTCAACATTTTTGAAAATCTTTCTGAGTCTACTATATATTCAATTGTTATTGTTTTTTCAATATTTCTTTCACAAGGTATTATTGATTCATTAATTTTCTTTATAACTCTATCGTAATTTTTTTCATCCACCCTAATATTAAAATTAATATCAGGCAAATTGCACTCTATATTTTTCATATCTCAATTTCATCTCCATCATAAACATCTTTAATTCTGTTCTTTTCTATACATTTAGATAATATTGTCATTTTATAATGATGTTCCTTTTCAGTTCCATCCCTTGATAATCCTCCCAACTTAACATTGGGTTTCATTATTTCCCCATGAAAGTCAGACCCACCACTTACAAGTATGTTTTCTCTTTTAGCTAACTTTAAATATCTTTTTATATCACTTAATGAATGTTTTGAATTAAATATTTCTATTCCATCTATTTGGGCATTTTTAAACATTCCAAATATATCTTCTATATTAACTCCATATGTTTTTTCTAATGAAATTGGATGTGCCAAAACAGCATATCCTCCTGCCGAATGTATTGTATTAATTGCTTGTTCTAAAGGTGCAGTTGCAGGTGTCTTTAAATCCATATATTTAAAATAATTCTGAAATGCATATTGAGTATTTGGAATAATTCCATTTTTAGTCAGCAATCTTGCTATTGTAGTTTGTCCCACAAAATTTTTGGCTGTTAAAAGTTTTTCAGTTTCATCCTTTGATATAATAATTCCGAATTTTTCTTTCAACTGCTGTATTATTTCTAAATTTCTTAAATTTTTTCTCAATTTCATATTCTGAAGTAGTTGTATCAATTCCTCATTATTGGCATCAACATTATAACCTAATATATGCATTCTATAATTATCTTTTTCACAAGATATCTCAACACCAGGAATATATATTAATCCATTTTTATCCACATTTTCCATTGCTTTTATACTCTCTATATTATCATGATCTGTAATTGAAAATATGTCTATTCCACACTCTTTTACTTTTGAAACAATTTCTTCTACTGAATAATCACCATCTGAAAACTTTGAATGTATATGTAAATCATATTTTTTCATTTATAATCCTCTTTCTAAAAAAAGATACAAATAAAAACTTTTCAACCTGTTTATTTGTATCCTTTGTCATTTTATTTTTTATACTTTAGTATAACTATTAACTTCTTTTTGTAATCTTGTACTTATTTCTTTCGAATTATTATATAAATATCTACACAAATTAGTTCTAAATAATGCAAATTCTAGTAACCCTGTTTTTTCATAATCATCATTATATTGCTTATAACCAAAAGGACTACTTACAATTTGAATCAAATATATTTGTGGTGCATATTTTAAATCATACTCATTTAATTGTATGTATTTTGTAAATTCTTTAACATATTCCACTAATGTATCTATATTTATTTTCCCATTTTTTACTTCTTCATCAATATAACTATATGATCTCATTACTTCCCAAATTATTGGTAATTTTTTTGCTGTTTCAAAATCAATTACAGTTGTTTTTCCATTATCATCATTATAAATTAGTTGTTGAACACTATAATCTCCATGACTATTCATTATAGTCATCTTTCTAATTATTTCAA